>NZ_JBFTRY010000030.1:0-33310 GCF_056399745.1 Dyella sp. 01N36 | reverse complement strand
CCCGTACGCTGGGCATGGTCTACAGCCCGCACTACGTGGAAGGCCTGGACTTCACGGTCGACTACTACAACATCTACGTGAAGAACATCATCTCGTCGGTGCTTGCACAGAACATCGTCGACTACTGCTACATCAACGGCGACCAGAACTTCTGCAACAACTTCCAGCGCACGCCGACGGCGACCTCGAACCTCGCAGCAGGCTCGATCTCCTCGCTTAACGAAGGCCTGGCCAACCTGGGCACGCTCAAGACCGAAGGCTACGACGTCGGTATCCACTACCGTCTGCCGGAAACCTCGTTCGGCCGCTTCCGCATCGCTTCGGACAGCACCTACCTGACCAAGTACGAAGTGGTCAGCGGTCCGGGCGCGACGCCGCAGGATCTGGTCGGCTTCATGTCTGGCGGCACCGCCGGCGGCACGGGCGAAGACGGCATGTACCGTCTGCGTTCGAACCTGCAGGTCGATTGGGACTACAAGCAGTTCGGCGCCAGCTGGACGGTGCGTTACTACGCCGGCCTCAAGGACAGCTGCTACACCGCAACTGTCGAGTGCTCCTCGCCGGATTACACCAATCCGTGGTGGGGCACCTATGGCATGAGCCAGAAGGGTTCGGTCGCGTTCAACGACGCACAGTTCCGCTACACCGCGCCGTGGAAGGGTACGTTCTCTGTGGGTGTGAACAACATCTTCAACAAGAAGGGTCCGTACTACTACTCGGTGACCACCTCGGGTACCGGCAGCGCGCCGTACAACCCGGCGTTCGACATCGACCGTTACTGGTACGTGTCGTACAACCAGAAGTTCTAAGCTCGAAAGAGTGCGGCACTTCGAAAAGGCGGGCCTTCGCTCCTACAAGGTCGCTGCGCCCGTGTAGGAGCGCACTTGTGCGCGACCCGCCTTCCAAACAATCAGAGCAATACCGGCCTATCCGGCAATTCGTCCGGCGCATCTTTGTCATTGCCCGGAAAATGCCGCACGAGCAACGCATGCGCCTCGGCAATGCCGTCCAGGCAACCCGGCCGCCACTCGCCGCGGGCGAAGCGCGCCAGCATGTGATCGCGAATCGCATCCCATTCGGATGGTGCGACCACGGCAGCCACGCCGCGGTCGGCAAGAATCACCACGCGGTGCTCCGCCATGAGGATGTAAATCAGCACGCCGCTGTTGTGCTGGGTATCCCATACGTGCAGTTGCGCAAACACCTGCCGTGCGCGGTGTTCTGCGGTCATGCCGGCAAATACCGCGCCGGGCGCCAGCCGCGATTCGATGGCAAAGCACACCTCGCCGTGATGATCGCGCTCACCCTGCGCGATCGCACCGGCCATCTCGTCGAGCAGGCTCTTGGGAAAGCGCTGGCGCAGCTGGAACCAGCCGTCGAACAGATTCATCAGCAGACGTTGTGTGCGCGACATGTCACCAGCTCCCCGATGAACCACCACCGCCGAAACTGCCGCYGCCTCCGCTGAAGCCGCCGCCTCCGCTGCCGCCGCCGAAGCCGCCAAAGCCGCCCCATCCGCCGCCACCGATGGAGCGCCCTCCTCCCCCTGGCAGCAGCATCAGCACGCCACCGATAAGCGCTCCAAAAATGCCGGCGCCCAGCGATGCGGCCAGCAACCACACCAGACCGCCGGTGATCGCAGCACCTATGGGCGTGCGCAACCAGACGGTGGTGCGACCCAAGACGCTGCGCAGGAAGAACGCCGCGAACGCGCCGATCAACAAGACGTGGCCAAAATCGATGCCACGACGACGCTCGCGATTGCCACTCTCCACCGGCGGTGGCAGCGCCTCGCCATTGACCAGCTGAGTGAGCGCGCCCATGGCGTCGTGGATGCCGCCGAAATAATCATTGGTGCGGAATTTTGGCGCGATGTATTCGCGAATGATGCGCGCCGTGGCCGCATCGGGCACGGCGCCTTCCAGCCCATAGCCCACTTCGATGCGCACGCGTCGATCGTTCTTGGCCACCAGCAACAGCAGGCCGTCGTCCGTGCCCTTGCGGCCGATCTTGTTGGCTTCCGCCACGGCCAGTGAATATTCCGCGATGTCCTGCGGCTGCGTGGTGGGCACCATCAGCACGACCAGCTGCGCGCCCTTGGTCTTTTCCAGCGACACCAGCTGTGCATCGAGCTGATCGACCTGCTGCGGCGTCAGCGTGCCGGTGAGGTCGGTGACATGCCGGGTGAGCGTGGGAACGGTTTCATCGGCATGCAGCAGCGCTGGCGGCAGCAAGGCCACCGCCAGCGCGAGCAGCAGGCGCGCCATGCGCCCGATCACGTCAATGCGCCGAGCCAGCGGGCGCCGGGCTGCCGAAGTCGACCGTCGGCGCCGTGGAAATGGCCTTCTCGTTCTCGACCGAGAAGTTCGCCTTGACCTGGTAGCCGAACATCTTCGCCGTGAGATTGTTGGGGAAGGTGCGGATCATCGAGTTGTAATCCTGCACTTCTTTCACGTAGCGGTTGCGTGCCACGGTGATGCGATTCTCGGTGCCTTCCAGCTGCGCCTGCAGGTTCTGGAACAAACCGTCCGCCTTGAGGTTCGGATAGTTCTCGCTGACCACCATCAGGCGCGACAGCGCGCTGGACAGCTCGCCCTGCGCCGCCTGGAACTGCTTGAGCTTCTCGGGGTTGTTCAGATCGTCGGTGGTCAGCTGCGTGCTGCCCACCTTGGCGCGCGCATTGGTGACCTCGGTGAGCACGCGTTCTTCGTGCTGGGCATAGCCCTTCACCGTATTGACCAGGTTGGGCACCAGGTCGGCGCGACGCTGGTACTGGTTGAGCACTTCGGACCAGGCCGCCTTCACCGACTCGTCCTGGCGCTGGATGGCGTTATATCCGCAGCCCGAGAGGCCGGCGGCGACCAACAGCAAGGCGAGGACACGAAGAAGTTTCATGGGGGTGCTCCAATCCGGTGGAGGGCCCATTGCAGCATCCCGCATGTGACGGCGCAATCTTACGGAGTCTTAGATTCCGTCCCGAAGCGCGCCGGCGTGGCCACCGCACTCGCCGTCATTCCGGCCCAGGCAGCAAAAATCAGCCGACCCAGCGTGGCCACAGGATGAGACCCCAGCTCAGCGCCGTCATGGTCAGCAGCAGGAACACCGCCGCTGAACCCATGTCCTTGGCGCGGCCGGCCAGCTCGTGGAATTCGGGGCTGACCTTGTCCACCACCGCCTCTACGGCCGAATTGAGCAGCTCGGCCGACAGCACCAGCACCGGCGGCAGGATCAGGGCGATCTTTTCCAGCGGGCCATTGCCCAGCCACAGGCCCAGCGGCACCAGGACCACGGCGATGCCTACCTCCATGCGGAACGAGGCCTCGTGGCGCCAGCCCGCTTGCAGTCCTTTCATGGACCACTTGAAGGCGTTCCAGATTTGCCGGGGCCCGCGGAAGCCGGTAGCGGCCATGGTGTCGTCCTCTGTGAGATTGCGGCGCAGCCGCGCCCGTGCTCGACGGGCATAAGACCTCGATTTTGCCATATCCCCCCGCAGGCGGGCAGACCGCAGGTTTCTGCATGCGGCAGTGCAACGTCAACTGAATGAATGTTGGGTTACGCTTCCCCACTTTGTGACCCCGTCAGGGGTTACGCGAGCCGGTCGCCCCGCGCGGCCGTTGTTAGAAACGCAGTACGGACAATTGAATGGCAATCCAGAATCCACCGGTCTCGCAGACCCGCTCGTTCAGCACCGTGTTCCTGATCGAGATGTGGGAGCGCTTCGGCTTCTACGGCATGCAGGTGTTGATGGTCACCTACATGATGAAGAAGCTCGGCTTCATCGATACCAAGGCCAATCTCGTATGGGGCGCGGCCGCTGCCTTGATCTACGCCACGCCCGCCATCGGCGGCTGGGTCGGCGACAAGCTCATCGGCACCCGTCGCACCATGGTCACCGGCGCGGTCGTGCTCGCACTGGGCTACGCGATGCTGTGGATTCCTTCCAACGATCCAACGCTCACCTATGTGTCGCTGGGCGTGATCATTGTCGGCAACGGCTTCTTCAAGCCCAACGCCGGCAACCTCGTGCGCAAGATCTACGAGGGCGACGACGTCCGCATCGATAGCGCGTTCACCATCTACTACATGGCAGTGAACGTCGGCTCGATGGTTTCGATGACGGCCACGCCCTGGATCCGCGACTACGTGGGCGCGCACTACGGCGACGCCATGGGCTGGCATACCGCGTTCGGCGCCTGCGCCGTGGGCCTGGTGCTTGGCCTGATCAATTACTCGCTGATGCATCGCACGCTGGCCCACATCGGCTCGCCCCCGGATGAACAGCCGGTGCAGCTCAAGCGCGTGTTTGCGCTGGTCGCTGCGTCGCTGGTGCTGGTGGTGGTGGCGGCTTTCATCCTGCAGAGCCTGCTCGCCGCCAAGATCTGCGTGTACCTCGCGGGCATCGTGATCCTGGGCATCTTCGTGCACCTGATCCGCAACGCCGGCAAGGGTGAGCGCGCGGGCTTGATTGCCGCCCTGGTGCTCACCGTGCAGACGATATTCTTCTTCATCTTCTACGCGCAGATGGCGACCTCGCTGAACCTGTTCGCGCAGAAGAACGTGAACCTCTCGTTCGACGTGTTCGGTGTCCATGTCTTCAACTGGATTCCCGAGCAATACCAGAACCTCAACGCGATCTGGATCGTGCTGCTGAGTCCGGTGCTGGTGGCGATCTACAACGGCCTGGGCCGTGTGGGCAAGGATCCGTCGGTGGCGTTCAAGTTCGCGCTTGGCTTTGCCGCGGTGGCCATCGGTTTCTTCATGTACGGCATCGGTGCCATGAGCGCCGTCGCCGGCCAGGTGTCGTCGTGGACGATGGTCTGGGGCTACGGCTTCTACTCGCTGGGCGAGCTGCTGGTGAGCGGCCTGGGCCTGGCCATGATTGCCCGCTACGTGCCGGCGCGCATGGGCGGCTTCATGATGGGTGCCTACTACGTGGCCGTGGGTATTTCGCAGTACCTCGGCAGCGTGGTGGCCAATATCGCCGCGATGCCCGAGAACATCAGCAGTCCGGTCGAGTCGCTGAACATCTACGTCAGCCTGTTCAACAAGCTCGGCTTCGTCGGCATCGCCTGCACGGTGATCGCCGTGGTCATGCTGCCGCTGATGAACAAGCTTTCGCGCAGCCACGCTGAAGTGCATACGCCGCTGCCGGCCGTGCACAGCGAAGAAGTCTGATCGAACCCACTCGCCCCGCTCGCCGGGGCGAGTTTTTATGGGCGGCCGCCAGGCGCAAAGTGACGCAGCGGCCCGCACCTACGCCGGGCGGATGGCCCAAACCGGCTAACATCGCCGGCATGAAACGCGCCTCCACCCAGCAACGCATCGGCCCCCGCACCCTGTTCCGCAGCCTCGCCTGGCTGCGCATCTGCGCCATTGCCGGCCAGAGCACCGCCGTGCTGGTGTGCGCGCTGTGGATGCACATGGATATCCCGCTGCTTCCGCTGATGGTGGGCATCGGGCTGCTGGCGGTGTTCGCCATGTTCGCCGCCTGGCGCCTCACCCAGCCCTGGCCCATCCGGCAGTGGGAAACCATCGTGCACGTGGGCGTGGATACCCTGGTGCTCGGTTACTTGCTGCATTTCACCGGCGGCGCGAGCAACCCGTTCATCACCCTGCTGCTGATCCCGATCGCGCTGAGCGCGGCGGCGCTGACCGTCAACGCAGTGCTTGTAGTGGCGGCACTGGTCGGCGCGGCTTATGCGGTGCTGCTGTCCTGGTATGTGCCGCTGCCCGTACCCATGCACTCCACCAGCGGCTTCTCGCTGCACGTGCTCGGCATGGGCGTGAACTTCGTAATCATGGCCGTGCTGCTGGGCTTCTTCATCAACCGTCTGGCCCGCGCTGCACGGCTGCAGCAACTGGAGATGCAGAAGGTCCGCGAACGCGCGCTGCGCGACGAAGGTATCCTCGCCATCGCCACCCAGGCCGCCGGCGCCGCGCACGAACTCAATACGCCGCTGTCGACCATGCGCACGCTGCTGCCCGAACTTCGCCGCGAGCATGCCGGCGACACAGCACTCGCCGAGGATCTCGAACTGCTCGAAGGCCAGGTGGATCGCTGCCGCACCATCCTTCGCGAGATGGTGGCGTTCGGCAAGGCGCAGCTGTCGCAAGAGCCCGAGCCACTCACCGTCGACAAGTTCATCCATGGCTGCCTGGAACGCTTCCAGCTGCTGCGGCCGGAAGCCGACCTGGCCCTGGCCCTGGATCAGGAGGCCGCGCGCACCGTGCTGCGTACGCCGCCTGGCCTGCGCCACGCCCTGCTCAACCTGCTGAACAACGCAGCGGACGCATCAGCGATCAACCAATCCCAGGCCGTCGCCCTCACCGTGCGCCGCGATGACGGCTGGCTGGAGCTGATCGTGGCCGACCATGGCCCGGGCTTTGCCGATCCCACCGGCGAATTGTCCGAACTGGGCCGCTCGCACAAACAGAGCGGACTGGGCATCGGCCTCGCCCTGGCCGAAGCCACCGCCGAACGCCTGGCCGGCGAGCTGATCGCACTCAATACCGGGCACGGCGCCCAGATGCGCCTGCGCCTGCCGCTGGCGGTGATTGCCGCGCCATAATCGGCTGCGGCGGATAGCCACAGTGGCAGATGGCCACATGTGAATGCCTTGTCGCAGCGGCGAAAATGCACGCATCGGCACTGCGCCGAGGAGAGCAAGATGAGTGACCAGCAACTACTGATTGTCGATGACGACGCCACATTTGCCCGCGTCCTGGCGCGCGCGCTCAGTTCACGCGGCTTCGAAGTGATCACCGCCAGCAACGCCGACGAAGCCCGCGCGCTCACCCGCCGCCACCAGCCCCGCTACTGCGTGCTCGACCTGAAACTGGGTGAAGAAAACGGCCTGCGCCTGATTCCCGAACTGCAGGCGTTGGTACCGGAAATCCGCGTGCTGCTGTTGACCGGTTACGCATCCATTGCCACCGCCGTGGAAGCGATCAAGCGCGGCGCACACGACTACCTGGCCAAGCCGGTCGACGCTGACGCCGTAGTGCGCGCCCTGCTCGACGGTGACACCACCGCCAGCGAAGACGACGTCATCGACGCACCGGAAGCGCCGCTGGCCCTGCGTCGCCTGGAGTGGGAACACATCCAGCGCGTACTCACTGAGTGCGACGGCAATATCTCCGAAACGGCGCGTCGCCTGGGCATGCACCGCCGCACGCTGCAGCGCAAGCTGAGCAAGCATCCGGTGCGCGAGCGGCCGGACAACGAAGAGTAAGTACTTGAGAGATGCAGGCGGCGACGTCATGCCGCCTGTGTTGCGAAAGGCGAACGTTACGGCTGCGACGATGAACCGACAGGCGCAGGCAACGGATCGGCCGCACCATCATCCTCATCGCCATAGATCGCCACGTGCGGCACGCCGTCGGCGCCAATCCAGCCGCGGTACATGCCGTCGGTATTGAACGGCATGGTGACCGTGCCTTTCGCATCCAGCGCAATGGCGCCGCCATTGCCGCCCATCGACGGAATTTCCTGATTGATCACCTCGGCCGCCGCGCGGCGCAGCGGCACGCGCATCTGCGTCACCCGCATGCAGATCTCGTGTGCGGCCACGGTGCGGATGTAGTACTCGCCCCAGCCGGTGCCGGACACTGCGCAGCCGGAGTTGGCATAGGTGCCGGCGCCGATGATCGGCGAGTCGCCGACGCGGCCCCAGCGCTTGTCCGTCATACCGCCCGTGGAGGTACCGGCGGCCAGATGGCCTTGCGCATCCAGTGCCACCGCACCGACCGTGCCGAAGTGTTTGGCCGTCTCCACGTCCGAATGCTTCTCGTCGTTGGCGTCTTCCTTGAGCGCCTTCTGCAACTGCTGCCAGCGTTCTTCCGTGCGGAAGTAGGCTGGGTCAACCAAGGTGATGCCGACCTGCTTGGCGAATTCCTCGGCACCATCGCCCACCATCATCACGTGCTGRGATTTTTCCATCACCGCGCGTGCCAATAAGATGGGGTTCTTCACCCGATGCACGCCTGCGACGGAGCCGGCCTCAAGCGTGAAACCGTTCATGATGGCGGCGTCCATTTCATTCTTGCCGTCGTGGGTGAAGACCGAACCCTTGCCTGCGTTGAAATTGGGGTCGTCTTCCAGCACGGTGATGGCCGCCGATACGGCATCCACCGCCGTCTTGCCCGCTTTCAGTTGGGTGTAACCGCTTTGCAGCGCCTGCGTCAGCGCCGCGCGTATGGCCTTTTCCCTGGCCGGGCTCATCTCGCGCTTGATGACGCCGGCGCCGCCATGGATCACCAACACCGGCGAGGCCGCCTGGCTCGTGGACACGATGCCCAGCGCCGCGACGGCGACGATAAGACGGCTGAACTTCACGGACGACACTCCCCACCTCGTTGGCATGGAGTATAGCCAGCCACCTCACCATGCTCATCCGGATGGTTGCGGCTTTGAAAACGGGGGAACGCGAATGTCGCCGGCGCCGAAGAAAGCACCGTCGATGGCGCCGTTGAGCCATTCGTGGCGACCAGCGACCTTCGTCCGGCATGGTCGGTCACCAATCCGTCGTATCCTTGGCAACTGGCTCTCCCCTGCAAGAAGGCATCGCAATGGACAAGGTTTATGCAAGCGCAGCGCAAGCCCTCGACGGCCTGCTGTTCGACGACATGACGATCGCCGCCGGCGGCTTCGGCTTGTGCGGCATTCCCGAAAACCTGATCGGCGCGCTGCTGGCCGCCGGCACCAAGGGACTCACCATCGTCGGCAACAATGCCGGTGTGGATGACTTCGGCATGGGTCCGCTGCTCAAGACCCGCCAGGTCAAGCGCGTATATGCCTCCTACGTAGGCGAGAACAAGGAATTCGAGCGCCAGGTGCTGGCCGGCGAACTGGAATTGCACCTGGTGCCGCAAGGCACSCTGGCCGAGAAGCTGCGCGCMGGCGGCKCGGGCATCCCGGGCTTCTACACGCGCACCGCGTTCGGCACCAAGCTGGCCGAAGGCAAAGAGACCAAGGTGTTCGACGGCAAGGAATACGTGCTGGAGGAAGCCATCCACGCCGACGTGTCGATCGTCAAAGCGTGGAAGGGCGATCGCCTGGGCAACCTGGTGTTCCGCGAGACCGCGCGCAACTTCAATCCGATGATCGCCACCTGCGGCAAGGTCTGCGTGGCCGAGGTCGAAGAACTGGTCGAAGTGGGCACGCTCGATCCGAACAATGTGCATGTGCCGGGCATCTACGTCGACCGCGTCATCCAGGGGCCGTCGTACGAGAAGCGCATCGAGTTCCGCACCATCGCCGGCGCCAACACCGGCAAGGAAAGCCCGATCCGCACCGCGATGGCGCAGCGCGCCGCGAAGRAATTGCAGGACGGCTTCTACGTGAACCTGGGCATCGGCMTSCCGACSCTGGTGGCCAATTACATTCCGCCGGGCATGGACGTCACGTTGCAGTCGGAAAACGGCCTGCTCGGCATCGGCCCGTTCCCGGACGATGCCCATGTCGATCCCGATCTGATCAACGCCGGCAAGCAGACCATCACCGCCCTGCCCGGCTCGAGCTTCTTCTCCAGCGCCGAGTCGTTCGCGATGATCCGCGGCGGCCATGTGGATCTGTCCATCCTCGGCGGCCTGGAGGTGTCGTGCACCGGCGATATCGCCAACTGGATGGTGCCGGGCAAGATGGTGAAGGGACCGGGCGGCGCGATGGATCTGGTCAGCGGTGTGAAGCGCGTGGTGGTGCTGATGGAACACACCGCCAAAGACGGCACGCCCAAGATCAAGAACCAGTGCGACCTGCCCATCACCGGCAAGGAATGCGTGGACCTGATCATCACCGACTTGTGCGTGTTCTCGGTGGAAAAGGGCAAGGGCATCACGCTGATCGAACTGCATGATGGCGTCACGCTGGAAGACGTGAAGGCGAAGACGGGTTGCGACTTCACGGTGAACGCGTCGCTGAAGCAGTAAGCGCTATCCAAGCGGCCTGCCGGCAAGCCCCGGCGGGCCGCGATACCTCGCGTGGGTTACGCCGTCACCGGCGTCGATTCCGGAAAACGGATGCGCGCGATGTGACGATGCCCTTCGCGGGTCTGCAATTCCAGCGGCCAATGGAAGCGCTCGCTGATGCGCTGCGCGATGGCCAGTTCGAAACCATGCCGGTTCGCGCCCTGCGAGGGCAAGGGCTCGCCGCGATGCGACACCGTCACTACACCCGGCAACACGGCAATCACCACCGTGCCACCTTCCGCCTGCTGGCAGGCATTGCGGATGAGCTGCCAGCACAACACCGCAAACACACGCGGCGAACCGTGCAACACGAAGCGCGCCGGCTCTTCGAGTTCGATGCTGATGGGACGTCCTTCCAGCATCTCCATCACGTCGGGCAACTCGTGGCGGATCACGTCGTTGACGACGAAATCTTCCTCGGTCAATCCGTTGTCCGACTCGCGGGCAAGAATCAGCAGCGCCTCCACCAGGGCTTCCATTTCGCGCGTGGAACGCTTGATGCGCTGTACCGAGCGCTGGCCGAATTCGCCCAGCGACGCATCGTCGGCGAGCATGTCGGCGGACATCTTGATCACCGTGAGCGGGCTGCGCAGTTCGTGGCTCGCATCGCGCGTGAAATTTCGCTCGCGCTGGTTGTAGCCGGCAATGCGATTGRCAAATCCGTAGAGGCTGCTGGCCAGCGTGGCCACGTCGGCGTCGGTGCGTCGTGGCAATTGGTCCGGACGCCAGCCATCGAGGCCGGTGGATTGTTCGTCCCAGTCACTGACGGCCTGGGCAAGTCGACTCACCGGCGCCCACTGGCGTCGTGCCGCAAACCAGGAGAGCGCACTGATGATCACGATGAGCACCAGCACCGCGCTCACCGGAGCGACGTTGTACAAGCCCATCAGGCAAACGATCACGATGGCCAGCAGTTGCAAGCCAAATATGATCGCCATGCGTCGATGATACAGCCCGCGGCGGAACGCCCGCGCGGGCTGTGCACTACCCCTGCTGGCCATAATCAACTCATGCTTGCGCGATCATGCCGGCTGCGAGGCAGATGCCACCTCCGACTCGAGATCGGCAAGGCGATATCCAGCGGAGTGGATGGTGTGCAGCAGGGGGCGGTCAAAGGGTTTGTCGATGACGCGGCGCAGGTTGTAGAGATGGGAACGCAGGGTGTCCGAATCGGGCAGCGTATCGCCCCAGATCTCGCGCTCGATGTCGCGCCGGCTGACCACGCGCGGCGATTCGCGCATCAGGATGGCCAATAGCTTCAGGCCGATCGGCGACACGGTGAGCTCCTGCCCGCCGCGCACGAGTCGCAACGTGGCGGTATCGAGCGTCATGTCGCCCACGGTGAGGATTTCGGTGGAGACCTGGCGACGGTCACGGCGAATGAGTGCACGCAGGCGTGCTTCCAGTTCGCGTACCTCGAAGGGCTTCACCAGGTAATCATCGGCGCCGGCCTCAAGACCGACGAGCTTGTCTTCCAGCGTGTCGCGCGCGGTCAGCATCAGCACCGGCGTGGACTTMTTGGCATCGCGGCGCAGCTTGCGGCATACGTCCAGGCCGTCCATGCCCGGCAACATCAGGTCGAGGACGACCACGTCATAGCTGTTGGAGACGGCCAGATGAAGACCGCTGACGCCATCGGCGGCATAGTCCACCGAATAGCCGCGCCGCTCGAGAAATTCGCCGACCATTTCAGCGATCTGGCGGTTGTCTTCGACCAGAAGGATTAGTCCTGCTTGTTCGTCGCGCGAGCTCATCCGTACCTCCTGAAGCTGATTTCACAAAGGTGAACAGCTAACGACCGGCGTCGTGAGGGTCACGTGAAAGAACAGGGCCCCGGTTCACACGCGGTTGTGATTATCCTCACGCTAACGCAACAGTGGCGCCAGTCCCTTCCACACGTTGTCGAGCACCATCGGCTCGCCGGCCGCCACCGGATGCAGCCCGTCGTCCTGCATCAGCTCGGGCTTGAGCGCCACGCCGTCGAGCAGGAACGGCACCAGGGCCGTGCTTTTGGTCTTGGCCAGCTCCGCGTAGATGGCGCGCAGGCCGTTGCGGTATTGCGGGCCGTAGTTCACCGGCAGCTCGATGCCCAGCAGGAGCACGCGCGCATGCGCCTGCTGGCCGGCCTCGATCATGGCCGCGAGGTTGTCCCTGAGCTGGGCCAGCGGCAGGCCGCGCAGGCCGTCATTGGCGCCAAGCTCGATCACCAGCACCGCGGGCTTGGTCTTCTCCAGCAAAGCGGCAAGACGATTTCGACCACTCAATGACGTTTCGCCACTGATGCTGGCATTGACCACGGTCCAACCCGGCTCCATCTTGGTGAGACGGTCGCCGAGCAAATGGACCCAGCCGGCCTCGACCGGAATGTTGTGTGCAGCGGACAGCGAGTCGCCCAGCACGAGTACGGTTTTCGGCGGGGCCGCCTGGGCGGTGCCGACGACGGCACCCCACAGCACGACCAGGCAACATAGGAAACGACGCATGAGTGGTAATGCCTCCGCTTTATCCAAGAGTCCATCAACGGACTCCAAGGGTGTCCTGCTGGACGCGATCGATGTTAGCAAGTCGGTGCAAGGCCCTGAGGGCCGCCTCGATATCCTCACCGGTGTGTCGCTGCAGGTACGCGAAGGCGAGAGCTTTGCCATCGTCGGCGCCTCGGGCTCGGGCAAGACCACCCTGCTCGGCCTGTTGGCCGGCCTGGATACGGCATCGAGCGGCCAGATCGCGCTCGACGGTCATGCGCTCGAGCGCATGGATGAAGAAGCCCGCGCGGATATCCGCCGCCGGCTGGTCGGCTTCGTGTTCCAGTCGTTCCACCTGTTGCCCGCGCTGACCGCCGAAGAAAACGTGATGCTGCCGCTGGAGCTGGAAGGACGCGACGACGCCCGCGCCCGCGCCCGCGAAGCGCTGGAGRCCGTCGAGTTGAGCGCCCGCCGGCGTCACTATCCGGCCCAGCTCTCGGGCGGCGAACAGCAACGCGTGGCGATCGCACGCGCCTTCGTGAACAGCCCGCGCCTGTTGTTTGCCGATGAACCCACCGGCAATCTCGATCAACGCACCGGGCAACACGTCTGCGATCTGCTGTTCTCGCTCAACCACGATCACCAGACCACCCTGGTGCTGGTCACGCACGATCCCAAGCTCGCCGCCCGTTGCTCGCGCCAGGTGACGCTGGACAGCGGTCGCGTTTTGGTGACGCCACGCGCGCCAGCCGCGGTGGCGCCATGAGGGGTCAGTACGCATGAGGCTGCTCACACTCTCCCTGCGCAGCCTGCGTCGCGAATGGCATTTGCCCGAGCTGCGCACCCTGGGCGCATCGCTGGTGCTGGCCGTGGTCGCGTTGGGCGTAGTCGCCACGCTGGCCGCACGCATGGAACGTGGCGTACTGGCCAGCGCAGCGGAACTGATCGGTGGCGACGTCGGCATCAGCGCGCCTCAGGCGCTCCCGGCAAACTATGCGGAGCAGGCGCGCGAGCGCGGCCTGCAGGCCACCCGTGGCGCCAGCTTTCCCAGCGTCGCGTTCGCGCATGAGCAAAGCCAGCTGCTCGACGTGCTCGCCACCGACAGCGCTTATCCGCTGCGCGGCACGATGGAACTGTCGCAAGGGTCCGGCGGCACCGTGGCCGGTCACGGGCCGGCGGCGGGCACGGTTTATTTCGATCATCGCGCCCTGGTCGCGCTCGGCCTGAAGGTGGGCGACAGCGTGCAGTTGGGCGGGCGCGACCTGCGCATTGCCGCGGAATTGGTGCGCCTGCCAGATGGCGGCGAACTGGTCGCCATGGCACCGCGCGCCCTGATGAACATCGGTGATGCGGAACAAGCCGGCCTGCTCGCCGTGGGCAGCCGCGCGCGTCACCGCCTGCTGGTCGCCGGGCAGCCCTCGCCGGTGCAGGACTGGCGCTCGTGGGTGCAGGCACAATCCCTGCCGCAGGGCGCGGAGCTGATCACACCGGAGCAGACGCAGGAGCGCATGCGCAGCGCGTTCGACCGCGCCAGCGCCTTCCTGCGCCTCACGGCATTGCTGTCCGCATTGCTGGCCGGTGTGGCGATCGCCCTCGCCGCACAGCGCTATGCGCGCCGCAAGACCAACGAAGTGGCCCTGCTGCGCGCGCTCGGCACGCCACGGAGACAGGTGCTGGGCCTGCTGATCGGAACGCTCGGCCTGCTCGCCGTGCCCTCGGTGATCGTGGGCGGCCTGCTCGCGCTTGGCCTGGCGCAGATCACCTGGAGTTTTGCCAGCCAGCTGTTTTCCGCCATTCCGACCACGCTGCCCCTGGGACCTGCGGTGGCCGCGGCGGTGATGGGCCTGGCCGTACTCGCCGGATTTGCCTTGCCCCCGCTGGCACGACTCGCCGAGGTACCGCCGGTCGCCGTGTTCCGCGAAAGCGCGGCGCGCCGCGTGCGGCGTTTCGATGCGCTGTATCTGGTGCCGGCCTTGGTGGCATTGCTGCTGATCTGGAGCCAGAGCGGCTCGGCCAAGCTCGCGGGCATTCTTGCGGTCAGCCTGCTGGGCGTGGCCGTGGTTGCTGCCCTGCTTTCGGCCTTGCTGCTGTGGGTTGCCCGTCGCGTGGCGCCCGGTGCGCATCCTGCCTTGCGGCTGGGCCTGGCCGCACTGGCCCGACGTCGCGGCATGAGCCTGTTGCAGGCGACGGCGCTGAGCCTGGGTCTCGTCGCGCTATTGTTGCTGGCCATCGTGGCGCCGGCACTGCTCGAAGGCTGGCGTCGCGAATTGCCGGCTGACACACCCAACTGGTTCGTGCTCAATCTCCAGGACGATCAGCGCGAGGGCTTCCAACAGGCGCTGGCGCGCATCGGCGGCGAGCGGCTCAACATGTTGCCGCTCGCGGTGGGCAAGCTCACCGCGATCAATGGCCAGCCGATCGACCAGTTGCACTTCAAGGACGAGCGCGCCAAGGACTGGTCCGACCGCCAGCTTCGCCTGTCATGGGCCGCCGACCTGCCGCCGAGCAATGAAGTGATTGCCGGCCAGTGGCATGGCGATCATCCCGCGCAGGCCGAGGTGTCCATCGACACCATGTGGCGCGACATGTATGGCCTGAAGGTCGGCGACATGATGCGTTTCAACGTGGGCGAAGGGAGCATCGATGCGCGCGTGGGCAGCATCCGCAAGGTGGACTGGACCTCGTTCCGGGTGAATTTCTTCCTGGTGTTCGATCCCGCGCATGCAGCGTCCCTGCCGCACACCTGGATCGCCAGCTTCTACCTGCCGCGTGGCCATGCGGAATCGCTGGCGCAGCTGTCGCGCGATTACAGCAACCTCAGCCTGATCGACGTGGATGCGATGCTCGATCGCGTGCGAGAGATCGTGAATCAGGTGAGCGGCGCAGTCCGCTGGGTGCTGGGCTTCAGCCTGCTCGCCGGTGCGCTGGTACTCGCTGCCGCGCTTGCGTCCAGCGCGCAGGAGCGCCGCCATGAAGCGGCCTTGCTGCGCACCCTGGGCGCGCGCCGCACGCAGCTGCGCATGGCGGCCGCGTGCGAGTTTGCCCTGCTCGGCCTGGTGGCCGGACTCACCGCGGCATTCGGCGCCGCGGGCACCGGGCTGTGGCTTGGCCATGCGATCTTCCACATCGAGCACTTCGTGCCACCGCTGGGCTCGCTGCTGCTGGCCGCCCTAGTGGCGGCCGTCGTGGTGATGCTGCTGGGACTGGCCGGTACGGCGCGCGTCAGTCGCACCTCGCCGATGCGTTTGCTAAGGGAAAGCTGAGTGCCAGGCTGGATCAAACGTCTCGGGCACGAACGCCTGCTGATCGCCTTTGCGCTGCTGGCGATCGTGCTTGCCATCATCGATCCACGTCCCTTGGCCAACTATCAGCGCTGRCTGCAACTGCCCACGCTGGCCGGCCTGCTGGGCCTGATGATCTGCATCCAGGGCATCCGCGACAGCGGGCTGGTGCAGCACGCGGCGGCGGCTCTGATCGAGCGGGTGCACTCGCTGCGCGGCCTGGGGGTGTTGCTGGTGAGCACCACGGCCTTGCTGTCGATGGTGCTTACCAACGACGTGAGCCTGTTTTTGCTGGTGCCGCTGACTCTGGCGATCGGCAGCATCTCGAACCTGCCGGTGATGCGCACGGTGGTGCTCGAAGCGCTCGCCGTGAATGCAGGCTCCACGCTCAGCCCCATCGGCAATCCGCAGAACCTCTTGCTTTGGCAGTACACCCACCTGCCCTTGCTTGAGTTCATGCGCGCGATGCTGCCGGCGTTCGGCGTGATGTTTGTACTCGTGCTGTTGCTGACGCTGGTGTGGATGCCGCGCGGCCGCGTGATTCTGCACGCAGAGGATATCGATGGCCATCCGGTGTCGAGCTCCCAGGCCATCCTGTCGGTGCTCGCCTTGGTCAGCATGGTCGCGATGATGGAACACAACCATGCCGTGCTCGGCGCACTGCTGCTCATTGTGCCTTTTGCCTTGCTGGAGTTCGGCACGCTGCGCCGCATCGATTGGCTGCTGCTGGTGACCTTCGCTGCGATCTTCCTGGGCCTGGGCCATTTCGCCGAACTGGCGTCGGTACAGCGCGCGCTGGCGAGCATCAATCTGGAAAATCCACTCACGCTCTATGCAAGCGGCATTCTTGCATCGCAGGTCATCAGCAATGTGCCGGCCACCGTGCTGCTGTTGCGCCACGCACCCGATCCCATGGCGCTGGCCGTGGCGGTCAATGTCGGCGGCTTCGGCGTGGCCATCGGGTCGCTGGCCAATCTGATTGCCTTGCGCCTGGCGAAGCAGCCGCACGGTATGCGGCGGCTGCACATGGTGTCGATACCGTTCCTGCTGGTATGCGCACCGCTCGTCTATCTGGTGATGCGCTGGCCGGGTTGACCCGGCCAGCGCCTGAGTCGTTCGAGATCTGACGAATCAGTCGTCGCGGTCGCGCGGCACGCTCACCTTGCCCTTGATGCCGGAGTGGCTCACGTCGCCGCTACCCTTGGCGCCGAGCGTGAAGTCGCCCTGCACGTCGTGCACCACCAGGTCGCCGGAGCCGAGCGTATCGACGCGCACGCTGCCACCCACGCTGCGAATGCCGATGTCGCCCGAGCCGATGCTGCCCACGCGGGCATCGCCGCGCACGCCGCTGATCTTGAGGTCGCCAGAGCCGACCGAGCCCACATCCAAGCTGCCCACATCGTTCACATCGATGTCGCCCGAGCCGACGCTCAGGGCAAACGGGCCGGAAATCTTGCTGACGTGCACATCACCGGAACCGACCTGGGTGCTCAGGCGCTGCAGTCCGCTGACCCATGCATCGCCCGAACCCACGTTGAGCACCACCGGGATCTGCGACGGCACCTGCATATCCAGTTTCAGGTCGGTGTACGTGTAACCAAACGAGATGTGGCTGTGCTCATGGCCGCCCACTTCCACGATCAGGCGATCGCCCTCGCGATGCTGCGTCACGGTGAGATCGTCCAGCAGCTTCGGATCGGAGGCGCAGGCGCGGCCGGTGACCGTGCCGCCCTTGGCGCCATCGCTGCCGCTCAGGTGCAGGTCGTGACTGCGCAGTTCCACCTGAACTTCGCGCACGCCGGCAAGGTCGAGCGTGAGATTTCGCGGGGCCGAGTACTGGCACTGGTCGGCATAGGAAGCCAGCGGTGCCAGCAGCAGGACGGCGAGGATAAGGCGGCGCATGAGGTGCTCCTTGTTGACGGGACAAGGCTTGGATGGCGGCCCGCGGGAAAAGGTTTATAGGCGGGGCGTCAACGCGTGCCGGCCACCAACGTTTTTGGAGACTTCACGAACCGACGTGGGGACCCACTGCCATGCAACGCAAGACACTGCTCGCCTCCGCACTCGCCCTGACGGTTGCCGTTGTGGCCTCGCTGGCCATGGCCCAGGACGCCCCCTCGGCACCGCCCGCCAAGGGCCCCGCCGGCAAGGCCGCGCCGATGGCGCATGACGCCATGCCGGGCCCCATGGGCGGTCCTGAAGTTGGCGGTTTTGGCCACCCCGGGTTCGGCCGGCCCGACATGGCCGGTCCGGAAGCGCCGGTGATTGGCGACCTCGTCGCGCTGGAACACCTGTACCGCGAAAGCGGCCGCAGCAAGGAACTGCCCGCGCTCTACAACGACGTGCTGTCCAAGTCGCAGGACCCGCGCGTGCGCACCTACGTGTATCACCAGCTCGCCCGCCTGCAGGCGGCGCCGGCCAATACCGATCAGGCGATCGCTACGCTGCGCAAGAGTCTCGATGAGAACCTCGCCAACGAAGCGAAGATGCGCGCGCAAATGGACAAGCTGCGCAGCCAGTGGGAACAGCGCAGCAATCAGCCGAAGTCTTAAAGCATAAGAAGAAAAGCGGCACTGCCGGTAGGCAGCGCCATGCCCTGAGGCACGGGAACCCCAGAGCCCGTGCCTCCTTTTTTTTGCAGGCCCGACGGGCGTCAGGCGGGCGTGTCGTCCAAACGCTTGGCGCGTTGCCACAACGCTTCCTGCGCCGGGAGATCGTGCTCGGCCAGGCGTTTGCCATCTCCGTTTGCCAGCTGCTCCATGGCGCGGAAGCGACGTTCGAACTTGGCATTGGCGTGGCGCAGTGCCTGCGAAAAATCCACGTCGGCGTGGCGCGCCAGATTCACCATCACGAACAAGACATCGCCAATTTCATCCTGCAGGCGCTGACGGTCGCGGCCGTTGGCGAACTCGGCACGCACTTCGTCCACTTCTTCGAGCAGCTTGTCCAGCACGGGCTGCTCGTCCGGCCAATCGAAACCGACCTTGGCGGCGCGCTCCTGCAATTTCAGTGCACGCTTCCACTCGGGCAGTCCGCGCGACACGCCGGCCAGCGCGCTGTCGTCATGCTGTTCGCCCTTGGCGGCGCGCTCGGCGGCCTTGATGTCTTCCCAGCCCTGCTTTTGCGCGTCGAGATCGTCGTAGCTCTCATCGCCGAACACGTGCGGATGACGACGCAGCATCTTGTCGCTGATGGCGTGGGCCACGTCAGCAAATTCGAACAGGCCCGCTTCCCGCGCCATCTGCGCATGGAACACGACCTGCAGCAGCAGATCGCCGAGTTCGTCGCGCAGATCGGGCCAATCCTTGCGATCGATGGCGTCGGCGACTTCGTAGGCTTCTTCGATGGTGTACGGCGCGATCGTGGCGAAATCCTGCTGCACATCCCAGGGGCAGCCGTTCCGCGGGTCGCGCAGGCGCGCCATGATGGCGAGCAGGTCGTCCATGCTGTGCTGCCTGGATTCGCTCATAAGGCTTCCAGATCGGCCGACTGCAGGCGCCCCTTCCAATCGATGGCGGCGTCGCCCACGGCGATGAATTCGGGGTTGATCAGCGAATCGCCGCGGTTGTAACGCAGCGGCTCGCCGTTGAGGTCGAGCACGGCGCCGCCGGCTTCTTCCAGCACGCTTTGCGCAGCAGCGGTATCCCACTCGCTGGTGGCGCCGCGGCGCAGATAGACGTCCGCATCGCCACGCGCCACCAGGCAGAACTTGAGCGATGAACCCAGCGGCACCGAGGTGTAGTCATCGCCGATAAGCTGTTGCAGCAAGGCCACGGCCGAGCCGCCGTGCGAGCGGCTGCCGGCGACCGTTGCCAGTTCGGGCAGGCCGCGCGTGCCGATGCGCTGCCAGTCGGCGCCGGCTTGGCGCTGCAGCCACGCCCCTTCGCCGCGGGCAGCGGCGTAGAGCTCGCCCGTCACCGGCGCCAGCACCACGCCGAGTACGGGCTGGTGATTTTCGATCAGCGCGATGTTCACCGCGAACTCGCCATTGCGCTTGATGAACTCGCGCGTGCCATCCAGCGGGTCGACCAGCCAGTAACGTGGCCATTCGCGCCGCTGCGACCATGGGGCCGCCCGTGCCTCTTCGGAAATGACCGGCAGCACGCCATCCAGGCTGGCGAGGCCGGCAGTGATCACGCGCTGGGCAGCGAGATCGGCGGCGGTCACGGGCGAGTGATCCTGTTTGCGCTCGACTTCGAAATCCTGGCCGTAGACGACCAGGATCGCGTCAGCCGCATCGCGGGCGATCGCTGCGATCTGCTGCAGCAACGTGGAGAACGGTACGTCGGTCATGTCGGCTGAAACCGGCCGGCGAGGTATTCGCGAGCCATGAAGAGTGCGGCAATGGAACGGCCTTCGGTGACATCGTCGCGAGCCACCAGCGTGTGCAGGTCGGCCAGCTTCCACGGCACCACTTCGAGTTCTTCGGGCTCGTCGCCTTCCAGACGCTCCGGATAGAGATCCTGCGCGAGCACCACGTGCGCCATATGCGTCATGTACGACGGCGACAACGACAGGTTGTGCAGGATCTTCAGCTTGTGCGCGCCATAGCCGATCTCTTCCTTGAGCTCGCGATCGGCGCCCTGCTCCACCGTTTCGTCGCGGTCCAGGCGCCCTTTGGGCAGGCCTAGTTCGTAACGGCCGACGCCGGCACCGTACTCGCGGATCAGCAGCACGGTCTCGTCGTCGATCATCGGCACGATGATGACGGCGCCCAACCCGCTGCCCTTCAGGCGTTCGTAGGTGCGGCGTTCACCGTTGGAGAATTCGAGATCGAGCTGCTCGACGCGTAGAAAACTGCTGTCGTGCACGTCCCGGGTGGCATGGATGATCGGTGGCTTGTGCATCGGGCGATTGTAGCGCGGCTCAGCGACTGGCCGCCGCAACCTGCTTGCGGCCATCAAAAGCGGCCCAGATCAGCAAGCCGAACGCGATCGCGTGCAGCAGGCTGCCAAGCACCGACCAGATCATCAGGACGCCCCGGACGCTGGCCATCGTCCCCTGCGCCGTCGCATGGGGCAGATACCAGCCATACATGCCCGCATTGGCCAACGTGATCAGTACCTGCAGCGCGCAGGCCACCAGCATCAGCAGCGCCGACTTGCGCGCGGTCGGCCACAGCACGGCGGCCAGACCGATGCCCACGACCGCCGCGATGAACATCGGGCTGTTGCCAAGAATCCATGCATAGATGGGAGCGAGACCTTCCATGAGCGTTCCTCAGTGCGGGAGTGCAAGACGGGAGAGCGCCTGGGCATGAATTGCCGGCGTACCGGCAAGCACGCTCGTCGTGTCGAGCGAGAGCGCGTGGCCGTGGATATCGGTAAACACGCCGCCTGCTTCGCGCACGATGACGGCGAGCGCGGCCACGTCGAGAATGTTCACATCGGACTCGATGACCAGATCCAGTCCCCCTCGCGCCAGCAGGTGGTAGTGGCAGAAATCGCCATAGCCGCGGATGCGATTGCTGTCGGCGATCATGGCGCCCAGCGCTTGCCAGCGTGCATCTCTGGTCAGCGTCTTGATGTTGCCGGTGGAAAGCGATGCCTGCGCCATCGCCTGGGTCGGGGCCACCTGCACGCGCTCGCCGTCGAACCAGCTGCCGCCGCCTGCGCTGGCCCACATGACCTCGCCGTAGACAGGCGCGCTGGATACGCCCAGCACCAGCTCGCCGCGATGCATGAGTGCGATCTGGGTGGAGAAAAATGGCGTTCGACGCACGAAGCTCTTGGTGCCATCCAGCGGATCGACCAGCCACAGCAGCTCGGAGCTGTGGTCGTCGCGGCCGAATTCCTCGCCGTAGATGGAGGCTTGCGGCAGCGCTTTCTGCAGGATCTCGCGTATCGCCAGTTCCGCTTCGCGATCGGCCACGGTGACCGGCGTGTCGTCGCTCTTGAGTTCCACTGCCACGCCCTTGCGCCAGTAGTGCCGAAGCACCAGCGCGGCTGCCTCGGCGGCTTCGCGTGCGGCGGCGAGCGCCTTGGGCAGATCCAGTTCGCTCATCGTTGTTCCCCATGGATGGCGGCGGCCAGACCGCCACTGTAATGGATGTGCGTGACGCCATCGGCATCGACCGCGCCAAAACCGGCCAGCCAGCGCTGTAGCGTGGGATGACTGCCGCGCGGCGCCGCGACGGCGTCGAAGCGACGCGCCAGAGGGCTCAATTGCAAATGGCCATCGACGCGCAGCGGACCATGGCCGTCGTCCTGCACGGGGCCGTCGATAACGCCATTCGCTGCGCGCAGCTCGGCATGCACACTGCCCAGGCGTAGATCTCCCTGGCGCGGCATGCTCAACACAGCATCCCGCCACTCCACCTGCGTATCCATTGACCAGGGCCACCCGCCACGCAATTCGATGCTGCCCGCGGCAACCCGCAGCGTGCCTCGCGGCAACCCTCCCAATACCAAAGGACCGCCGCCTAGTACGTCGAGATCGATGCGCATTTGGACGTCCGTCCAGGTGGCCTCGGTGGCGCGGCTGCCGGTCATCGTGCCCACGACATCGACACGGGGACCATGCAGTTCCACATGCAGGCGGTTGTCGCCCAGCAGTACAGCGCGCGACAACTGCCATTGCAGCGTGCCCAGGTTCTCGCCCCGCGCCGACAGCACCTTGCCCGCCTTGCCGTCCCATAGCAGGCCGCTGACCTGCTGCAGGCGCACGCCGTTCAGGCGGGCATCCAGCCAGGGCATGGCCCAGCGTGCCGGCAGGAACCACAGCAGCGCAAAAGCGGCGATCAGTAAGGCCAACAGGCCCGTGAGTGCAGTACGCCAGACCTTCAAATCGGCTCCCTGGTGGACGCAAGACTTGAGCAGGCACGCTCGAAACGCCGATCATAGCCGGATGAACACTCTCCCCGCTGCCGACGCGCTGGTGCGTCGGGACCTGAGCCTGCTATGGCATCCCTGCACGCAGATGCACGATCACCAGACGGTGCCGATGGTGCCCATCGCCCGCGGCGAGGGCGCCTGGCTGATCGATACGAGCGGCCGGCGATACCTCGATGGCATCAGCTCGTGGTGGACCAACCTGTTCGGCCACGCCAATCCGCGCCTGGCAGCGGCCCTGGCTGATCAGGCCAAGACCCTGGAGCATGTGATTTTTGCTGGATTCACGCACGAGCCCGCCGTCGCGCTCGCCGAAGCCCTGGTGCGCGTGACGCCGCCGGGCCTGGATCGCGTGTTCTATGCCGACAATGGTTCGGCCGCCATCGAAGTGGCGCTGAAGATGAGCTTCCACTACTGGCTCAACCAGGGGCACGGCGAAAAGACGCGTTTCATCGCCTTGACCGGCAGCTATCACGGCGAGACGCTGGGTGCGTTGTCCGTCAGCGACGTGGCGCTCTATCGCAAGACGTACGCGCCCTTGCTGCTCACGCCCATCCTCGCGCCTTCGGCCGATACGTATGAGGCGTTGCCAGGCGAGAGTCCCGGTGACGTCGCCAAACGTCGTCTCGATGAACTGCGTCAGCTGCTGGAGCAGCACGCGCACGAAGTGTGTGCGGTCATCGTGGAACCGCTGGTGCAATGCGCCGGTGGCATGCGCATGTATCACCCGGACTATCTCGCGGGATTGCGTCGCCTGTGCGACGAATACGACGTGCATTTCATCGCCGATGAAATTGCCGTGGGCTTCGGTCGCACGGGCACGCTGTTCGCGTGCGAACAGGCCAGCGTGTCGCCGGACTTCATGTGCCTTTCCAAGGGACTTACCGGCGGATTCCTGCCGTTGTCCGCGGTGCTGACGACCACCAGGGTGTACGAGGCGTTCTACGCCGAGTACAGCGCAGGCAAGGCATTTCTTCACTCGCACAGCTATACCGGCAATCCGCTTGCCTGCCGCGTGGCGCTGGAAACGTTGAGGATCTTCGACGACGAACCGGTGCTGGAACGAAACCGCGTGCTGGCATCGCACTTGCGCAAGCGCCTGGCCCCGCTACGCGAGCACCCGAACGTGGCCGACGTGCGCCAGACCGGCATGATCGCCGCCGTGGAATTGGTGGCGGACAAAGCCAGACGCACGCCGTTCCCCTCTTCGGAACGGCGCGGGCTGCGCGTCTACCTGCATGGACTCGAGCACGAAGCGCTGCTGCGCCCGCTGGGCGACATCATCTATTTCATGCCGCCTTACGTGGTCAGTACCGACGAGATCGATCATCTCGTCGATACCGCCGTGGCAGGCATCGAGCGTGCCGTGGCTTAGTGACCGCCGGTCACCGTGATGCTCGGATCCAGCTGCTGCAATGCCGGACCCAGCGTAGGCTGACCGGTGTTGCGGATGTCCTGGTAGCTGTAGCTGCGGCCGGCCACCGGCAGACAGGTACCCGGCTTGGCAGGAATCAGGCTGCCAGTGCTCTGGATGCAGTTGCGGTCGCCCGGTTGCGGGGGCTTCTTGGACGCAGACTGGTCAGCCATGCCTTGCTGGCTCGTCTGCACCGTGGCACCCGCGACCGCCGAGGTCTGCGCCATCGCGAGCGGGGTCGTACCCAGCGCCATGGCTAGTACGAGTAGGGATTTGCTGACCATGATCCACCTCCGGGGAATGAGGGATGACCTACATGCTGCGCCGGCTCCAGCCGGCAGGCAAATGTCCCTGGCGCGGCATCTCCCGTGCATTCAGGTAGTCGGGCGCAAGGCGCATAAGACGGTGTCCGCTATGCTTTACGTTTCCTCCCTTCCCTAACGTCTCATGCGCACGATCCGCATACATGTCGACCTGCCGCTGGCCGTGGGCCTGGAACTGGGTCTGCCGGCCCAGGCGGGCGAGCACGTGGCTCGCGTGCTGCGCCTTACGGCCGGCTCGCCCATCACCCTCTTCAACGGCGATGGCGTGGACTACCCCGCAGTGATCCAGGCCGTCGGCAAGCGCGATGTCATCGTCCGCGTGGAAGCGGCCCAGCCGGTCGGCAATGAGTCGCCGCTCCCGCTGACCCTGGCCCAGGGCGTGGCCCGGGGCGAAAAGATGGATCTGATCGTGCAGAAGGCGACCGAACTTGGGGTGACGCACATCGTGCCGTTGCTGACCGAACGCTCGGAAGTGAAGCTCGATCCGGCCCGCGCCGGCAAACGCCTGGCGCATTGGCAGGCCGTCGTCGCCAGCGCCTGTGAGCAGAGCGGCCGTGCCCGCCTGCCTACGGTGCTGCCAGCCATCCCRCTGGAACACTGGCTGCGCGAGCTTCCGCAGGATGGAGCGCTACGCCTGGCCCTGTTGCCCGAGGGTAGCCGGCGCCCGGGAGAACTGCGTTTCACGCCGGCCGGAGGCCTGCTGGTGGTCGGCCCGGAAGGCGGACTTGGCAACCGCGATACGGCTGCATTGACCGAGGCGGGCTTCGAAGGGCTGCGCCTGGGGCCGCGCATCCTGCGCACGGAGACCGCCGGCCTCGCCGCGCTGGCGGCATTGCAGGCCCTGCACGGCGACGTGTAAGCGCAGAAACGAAGACACGCCCATGCAGGGCGTGTCTTCGGGACTCACAAGATCATTGGGGACGCTTCAGCTGGCCGGCTCGAGCAATTCGAGCAGCTCCGCCTCCATGCCTTCCAGATCCGGGATCACGGCAATGTCGTCGCGCACCAGTACCTGTGCCCGCACGCCTGGCGGCAGCGGCGCGCCGTCGTGGGTCGGGATGATCAGCTCCGCATTGAGCGTGGTCAGGCGCGGGAAGCCCTGGGTCACCACGGCAATGAAGGGCAGGTCCGGATGACCRCCCAGCGCCTTCAGCACGGCGACGCGGTAAGACTGTTCGCTGTCGCCCTCGCCGGCTCCCGCCAGCGTGTTGAACGAGACCAGCGGCACGCGCCAGCCGCGCCAGGCGATGCGGCCGAGCAACCACGCGGGCGCCCCTTCCACCGCTTCGGGCGTGGGCATCGTGATCACTTCGGCCACGGTGGCATTGGGCAACAGCAAGCGCAGGTTGCCGACCGGCACCAGGACGCAACGAATTTCACGCGGTAGTGGCAAATCGCTCATCGCCGGCCCTCCATCGACATCTCTTCCACCAGGCGCGCCGCGAGTTCCGCAGGCGTGCCCGAATAACTGTGCAGGCGCTCGGCTTCGATGCCGTGCACCATATCGGCAAACTGGCCGTCAGACGACTCGATCCACACCTGGCCACCACGATCGTGGATCGCCTGGCAGCCGCCGAGTGCATCGTTGGCCTGGCCCGCGAACACGATGGCCTGCGCATTGCGACCAAACACGTTGGCTGCGAGCGTGAAGCTGGCATCGATCGGCGAGCTGCGCACGTCGCTGTTGTCCAGCGACTGCAGTTCCACGCGACCATCGCGATGTATGCGTGCCTGCTGCCCATCGGGCACCACCAGCACCTCGCCGACGCGGGCACGCACGCCCTGCGCGGCAACGCGCACCGGCATTTCGCTATAGCGGGTCAGCGTATCGGATAGTGCCTCGACGGATTTTCCGCCCAGATGCTGGACATGCAGCACGGCCGCGCGCAGGTCGCCGGGCAGCATCGACAGGAACGAACACACCGCCTCGAGACTGTCCGCGGCGGCGCCCAGCACGAGCAGGCGGCCAATCGCGGAATCCAGATCGTCCAGCAGCATTTCATTGCCGCCGTCGTATTCCTTCGGCGCCAGCGCTTCTTCGATCGACACCAGTTCCAGTGTCATGCCCGGCTCGATGATGGATGCGGTTTCTTCGCCGCCTTCCGGCGCCAGGAAATCCGCGGCGCTGAGTTTTTCGACGCCGAAATGGGCGGCCTTGGCCGGCGCCGGTGCAGACGCCGCAGGCGCGGGCGCCTCGCCTTCGTCGAGCAGAGCCCAGGCCGACGCCGCGCCCAGCAAGGATGCGGGCGATTTGTTCTGGCTCTCCGCCGCCGCGACCGACGCCATGAACGATTCGTCGAGCGGCGCCAGGGCTAGATGGTCAAGCTGGAACGAGGGCATGTGGCGAGCAGCGGCATCCTGTGCCGGCGCATCGATCGGTGCATGGCCCTGGGTCGCCAGCGTATCCAGGCCAAAGCTGCCGTCATGCAGCGGCGGCAGTTCGGCGTCGCCGCTGAATTTCAGCCCCGAGCCAAAATCGTGGTCGGCGACCACTTCGCCTTCGAGCGCGCCGAAGTTGCCGTCATGCAGTTCCGGCAGCGGTTCGTCGGCTGAGAACTTCAGGCCCGAACCGAATTCGTCTTCCGCTTCGAACGGCACATCCTTGAGCGCAGCGAAATCGTCCAGGTGCAGCGGTTCGTCGGCGGCATGGAACGACAGCTCCGAACCCGCCTCCGCTTCCACCAAGGCCGGCTCATCGGCGGCGATGAAGGCCTCCAACTCGGCAGCCAGCGATTCGGACTGCTCTTCGGTGGCTTCCACTGCCTGCGGCGTGATCTCGGCTGGGGTGATCTCGGCCAGCGCGACCGGTTCCAGTGCGGCGGCGAAACTGGGCAGCGGCTCCTCCGCCACGACGACCGCCGGAACCTCGACGCTTTCCGCGAATGCTGGCTCGGCCACTTCAGGCACGGCCTGCGCATCCTGCGGACGCGGCGGATCGAGATCGCCCTGCGCCATCACCTTGACGGCGAGGTGGCGCGCCCAACGGGCACGGTCCCAGCCGTTGAGCGAGCGACTGGCGGCGGCATCGTTGAACACCACGCGAGGACGGTCGCCGTCAATCACGTCGTAGAGACGGTCCAGATCCTCGTCGGCGTCTTCATCCAGGTTCACCACCAGCACTTCGGCGCCGGTGCTCGCGAGCATCTGCTTGTCGAGGGTGGACAGCGCCCCTTCGTGCACGATCCTCGCCCCGCGTTCGCGCAACGCTTCACGCAGCTGACCGCCGAGTTCCACGTCATCGAACAACAAGGCCACCGCCGTCGCCGTTTCAGCCATTGAGCGACTCCGTGATGCGCTGTTCGAGCACTTCGCCAATCTGCGCCAGCAACTCGGCTTCCTGATAAGGCTTGCCGAGGTAGCGGTCGACGCCGATGTCGAACGCGCGCTGGCGATGCTTATCGCCGGTACGCGAGGTGATCATGATGATCGGCACATCGCGCAGTCGCGGATCGGACTTCATCTGCGTGGCCAGCTCGTAGCCGTCCATGCGCGGCATTTCGATATCCAGCAGCATCAGATCGGGCACGCGCTCGTGCAGCTTCTCGAGTGCGTCCACACCGTCCTTCGCCGTGGCCACTTCGTACTCGTGGCGTTCCAGCACGCGGCCGGTGACCTTGCGCATGGTGATGGAATCGTCGACCACCATCACCAGCGGGCGCACGCGCTGTTCCTCCACCACCGGCGTCGCCACCGCGGTGAGGCCTTCGTCCAGGCGCTGCAGGCGGCGGGAGATGCCGTGACGGACCAGCGGGGCGAGATCAAGGATGATCAGCACCGAGCCGTCACCCATGATGGTCGCGCCGAGGATGCCCGGCACCGAGCTGATCTGCGGGCCAACCGACTTCACCACGATTTCGCGCGAGCCGATCACGGCATCGATGCGGATCGCGGCACGCAGGTCGCCTGCTCGGGTCAGCAGCAACGGGATCTGCTCGTCGTCGCCCACATGCGTGGTCACCGCGCCCAGCAATTCGGACAGGTGATGGATGTCGAAGCTCTCGCCACCGTACAGGAAGGTCGGCTCCGGCTCGGCCATGCGCTCGGCCAGTTCCGCCGGGCTGATGCGCGCCACGCCCTGCACCGAGGTCATCGGGATGGCGTAGTTGGATTCGCCGATGCGAACCAGGATGGCCTGGGTGACCGCGAGCGTGAAGGGCAGTCGCAGCACGAAGGTCGTGCCCTGGCCTTCCTTCGATTCGATCGACAGCGCACCGCCGAGCTGCTTGATTTCGTTCGCCACCACGTCCATGCCCACGCCGCGACCGGCCAGCTGGGTCACGCTGCTGGCGGTGGAGAAGCCAGGCTGGGTGATGAGGGCAAGCACCTGATCGTCGCTCAGGCGCGTGTCGTTGCGGATCAGGCCACGCTCGATGCCACGCTTGCGGATGGCGTCGCGGTCGAGACCGCGGCCATCGTCGGTCACGCGCACCACCACCTCGGTGGCTTCGCGCGCCACGCGGATGCGCACGGCGCCTTCTTCCGGCTTGCCAGCCTTGCGACGATCCTTGGGCGATTCGATGCCGTGCGCCACAGCGTTACGCAGCATGTGTTCGAACGGCGCCTTGATGCGGTCGAGCAGGTTGCGATCCATTTCGCCGTGGGCGCCTTCCACGTACAGCTGGGCGCCCTTGCCTTCTTCCTGCGCGGCCTGGCGCAGCGTGCGGCGCAGGTTCGGCACCATCGTGTCGAACGGCAGCATGCGCGTGCGCAACAGGCCTTCCTGCAGCTCCGAGCTCACGCGCGACTGCTGGATCAGCAACGTTTCGGCCTGGCGGGTCAGTTCGTCCAGCATGCCCTGGATGGACACAAGGTCGGATACCGACTCGGCCAGCGCACGCGAGTACTGCTGCAGCTGGGAGAAACGATCGAGCTCGAGCGGATCGAATACCGAGATACCGGCTTCGCGATGCTCGCGCTGGAAGCGCGCGATGATCTGCGCTTCCGTTTCGATTTCCATCATGCGCAGCTGGCTGCGCAGACGCTGCACGGTCTGGTCCAGTTCGACCAGGTTGAAGCGGTAGCCGGCCACTTGCTGTTCGAGGCGCGAGCGGTAGATCGCCACCTCGCCTGCATGGTTCACCAGCGTATCGAGCAGTTCGGCGCGGACGCGGATCTGTTCCTGCGGCGTGCTCGGTGCGTCGTCGCGATCTTCCGGCAACAGCTCCGGCAAGAGTTCGGGCAGCGGCTCGGACAACACCACCGGGCGAGCCGGGAACGGCACCACGTTGGGAGCTTCCGGCGCCTCGGCGGGCACCGCCGCCTCGCCTTCGCCGGACATCGCCAGGAAACGGTCGATGAGAGCCTTCGGGTAGGCCACCGCGCGGCCTTGCGAGACCAGTTGCACCAGACCGTGCAGTTTGTCGAAGCCCACTTCCAGCGCGGCAATCAGCTCGCCGATATGCGCCGATTCGGCGTGGATCGGCCGTTCCAGCGCGGTTTCGATGGCGTGCGTGAGATCGCCCACCGGCACCATGCCGGCAATGCGCGCACCGCCCTTGAGCGTGTGCAGGTCGCGCAGGATCTCGCCCAGATGTTCGATCGCACTCGGCTCGGCGCGCCACAAGGCCAGCACGCCGTCGGAGTGATCGAGAATCTCGCGTGCTTCCTCGATGAAGATTTCCAGCAGGTCCGGATCGATCTGGCTGGGCAGCAGTGCGTTCTCGTCGAATTCTTCTTCCGGCGCAGCCTGCGTCGGCGTCGCTTCGACCTCCGCTTCGGGGGCCGCCGCGGCTTCGACCAAGGCCTCTTCTTCGCTCGGCAGTTCCGGCGCATCGAGCACCGGTGCTTCCAGCACGATCTCTTCGATCGGCGTTTCCTCGAGCGTGACGATTTCCTCGACCGGCTCGATGTGTTCGATCACCGGCTCGGCAAGCTGCTCGAGTTCCGGCTCGGTCGACTCGATCTCGACGGACGGCGCCGTCTCCTCGAGCTCAGCTTCCGGCACAGCGACGTGTTCGACCGATGCCTCGGCCTCGTCGGCCACCGGACCGATTTCCAGCGTCTCGGCGTCGTCGAGCAGGTCGGCATAGGCCTTGCTGAAGTCGTCTTCGTCGATCGCCGGCACGTGGGTCGTTACGTGATGCGAGCTTGGCTCGCCCGTCGGCAAGTGGGCATCGAGATCGAACTCGCCCAAGGCCGCGAGCAGTTCGTCGGTGTACTTGTCGGTCTCGGATACGGCCGGCGGCGAGGCCAGCTCGATATGCTCGACCGGCTGCGAGGCGTCGGAGAGCGCTTCGTCCAGCGAGGCACCGAAAGTTGCTTCGTGCGAGGCTTCGGCGGCGTGCAGCGGTGCRTCGTCCGAAACATCGGCAGGGGTTTCGAACAGCACGTGCGCCACTTGCGGCTCGGGCTGGCTGTCGCGCAGCTCCGTGAGGCGATGGATCAGATTGTCCAGATCCGGCAGCTGCGGCGACGGCACGTCGAACTGACCCATGACGTGATCGACTGCATCGGCGCTCTGGCTCAGCAGCATCACGCCTTCCGGCGACAGCGGCAGGCCCGCGGCGCGCAGGCGCTTGAGCAGGCTTTCCAGCGGCGACAACAGCTGCGTCAGCACCGGGATGTCGACCATCGCGATGGCGCCATGCAGCGTGTGGACGGCGCGCAACAGGCTGTCCTCCACGCGCAGTTCGCCGTCGACGCGGTTGATCGCGGTGCGGATGGTGGCCAGGTACTGCGCCACTTCGCTGCGCAGGATTTCCAGCAGCACCGGATCGATCGGCGGCATCACAGGCGCGGCGATGAAGTCATGCACAGGCGCCACCGGCTCGGCCGGCGAGCTTTCGATCCCGGCCAGGCTGGACGCCGGAATGGCTTCGGCGGAGGTGTCCACACGCGGCACGCGACGGCGCACCACGCGTCGCACCGTCTCGGTGCCACTGACGGGAGCAATGTCGGCCAGGCGGGCATCCACCTGACCGGCCGACAGGCGCTCGGAGATTTCCATGATGGCCGTGAGCGGGGCCGTGACCAGGCCATCGCCCGTCAGCGCGGTACGCAGTTGCGGCAAGGCGTCGATGGCGGCGCTGACCACTTCCTGCACGCCCTGGCTCGGCGGGATCGACTGATCCAGCACGCGGTTGAGCATGTTTTCGACCTTCCACGCGAACTCGCCCAGCATGGTCGCGCCGACCAGGCGGCCCGAACCCTTGAGCGTGTGGAAGGAGCGACGGATCGAGGTGAGCGAGTCCAGCTGTTGCGGATCGGCCAGCCAGGTCTTGCGCGCGGCATGCAGGTTGTCGATCTCTTCCTGCATTTCTTCCAGGAAGATGTCGCGGATGTCGTCGTCGATGCCGGCGGTGCTGGACTGGAAGCCCGCTTCGACCGCGGCGTAGCCGGAAACCGTCACTTCCTCGACGATTTCTTCTTCGATTTCGATCCAGTCGTCTTCGCTGGTCTGTACCGGTTCCTGCGGCGTGACGTGCACGGTATCGGCCAGGCGCAGGCCGGTGATCTCCTGCGGCACCGGCTCGGGCGTCTCGCTGTGACCCACGATCAGACCCGACAGGTCTTCACCGTGACCCAGGCTGACGCTTTCGGAAAGTTCCGGCTGGTTGGCGAGCGTGGCGGCAAGTGCGGCGTCCGCGGCGCGTGCGACGTCTGCCGGCGGCTCGTCCAGCTCGTCTTCCGACGGCGCACGGACGGCCGGCGGCGGCCAGTAACCGAGGCTGCTGAGGCTGTGCTCGGCGACATCGAGAATGTGTTCCAGACCGCCACGATGTTCGCGCGCGGCTTCGAGGTAGTACTCGAGGGCGGCGAGTGCGTCGGCGAGGTGATCCATCTGCGCGGTGCTGGGCACGCGGCGGTCGGCGAGCAGCTCGTTGCCGACGAAGCGGCCAATGCCCTCGGCCAGTTCGGCCGGACGCGGCGCGGACAGCATGCGCATCGCACCGGCGACTTCGTCCATCAGCGCGCCGACGTCGGCCAGCTGCGTCGCCTGCCAGCCCGATTCGACATAGGCGACGATGGCGTCCTTCACCTTGCCGGTGTTGGCGGTGGCCTCGTGCATCAGCGTGGCGAGGATGTGGCGCGCTTCGCTGCGCGGCAGCATCGCGGTCGGCATTTCGGCGGCGGTTTCGCCGTCGGCGCCGAGGCTCTCGATGTGATCGTCGAGCGAAGCTTCCACGTAGAGCAGCGCGCCGGCGACGTCGAGCAGCAGCTCTTCGTCCGGCGCACGCACGCGGCTGGCGATTTCTTCCAGCACGCGACGCTGTTCATTGACCACGCGACGCGGCACGCCCAAGGCAAGCATGCCCAGGGTGTCGCCGACGCGTTCGAGCACTTCGGTCTGACTGGACAGCTGACCCGGATCGGCGTCGGTCTGGCGCAGGAACAGATCGAGCGCTTCCTTGACCCGCAGCAGGTCGTCCTTGAGCGCCTTGGCGACGGAGTCCAGCAACGCGCGGTTGTGGCCTGCCATCGAGCCGCGGGCGTGTTCGATCTCGCTTGCCTCGGGCAGCAATGCGTCCAGCGAATAAGTCTGGCGCAGCAGTTCCATGCGCGGGCTGCCCTGACGGACTTGCCCAACCACGTACAGCAGCTTGCGTGCGAGCTCGTCGGCGTCGCCGCCGCGCAGGTTCGCTTCGCCGTGTTCCACCAGCTGGCGAATACTGCGGTCGACCTTGCCGATCAACTGGCGCACTTCGCCGGCCTGGGCCTTGAGTGCACCTTGCTGCACGCCTTCAAGCACGCCGGCCGCAATCCACCACAGGCGACGGCCCGGGATGGTGTGGCAGCGCGCGGTGATGGCGTCCAGCGTCTGGATCATGCCGCCCAGCTGCTGGTCGTTACCCTGACCGCGGAACCACGACAGCAGCTGCTGCTGGAAGCGCAGGCGCAGCGCGGTGACTTCGCTGCGTTGACGCTCCACCAGCAATTCCGCCGGCGGCGTCGGCGCCTGCGCCGGCAACGGGAATTCGAGATTGGGCGTGAACAGCGCCGATTCGTGCAGCGCCTGCTGGCCGCGGCTGGAACGCAGATCGTTGAGCAGCGGCAGCAGCACCACCGGCACGTCGCGATGACCGCCGGACAGGCG
>NZ_JBFTRY010000029.1:0-32477 GCF_056399745.1 Dyella sp. 01N36 | reverse complement strand
GGGTGAGCTGGATCAGTTCCATGGTGGTTCCTCCCTGTCGGACACGGCTCCGCAGCGGCTCAGGCGCTTACAGCGCTCCGTGTCAGTGAATGCTTGGCAACTTCGTCGGTGATCGCCCCGATGCGGCGCATCGCCATGCCGGCCGATGCGCCGCATCGGCGATCATCGGAGACGTGTGGTGGTCACTCGAGGCTCGTCACCGAGCAGGCGGGCGCACTGCTGAAGGCAGTGGATGGCCGCGCCCAGGCTGGCCGTGACGGCTACGGGAAGCGGCCATGGCAGTGGCCTGCCGGGGAATCCCCGCGCCTGCGCGTGGCGGCACTGCTCGCTGTCGAGACGCAGGCGCGTGAGGGCGAGCACCGCCAGGGCGACGTCGCCGCGAGTGCTATGACGAAGGGTTTCGGGCCATGCCACCGCCTCGGATGACGAGTCGTCAGGCGGAGGAGCGAGGGTGTCGTCAGGGGGAACGGACGAGCGAATGCGTACCGTATGATCGCGGATAGCCATGATCAACTTCCTATGAGTTGGGGATGGTTAGCGGGTCGTGGGTGTTCTCAGCACTCACGGCTCGCGCATCATGACTTGGTCGTCATGGTCACCCTCTAAGCCTTGCAGTACGACAGCGAAAGTGACGGATCGACCCTAACAAGCAGGGGCGGCATCGTCTGTCAGGGTTGAGCGAGATGGACGTCCGCGTGGCCGCAGGCGAGCGCGAGGTCTCTGGGCCGGCGAAATGTCAGCGCCCTTCCCTTTGAAAGCAGAAGAGAGCATGCGACTTTCTGCGGAGCAAGCGGGAAGGAGATAGTTTATTCGAACCATGGCGACGGGACTTAATTACCTCGGTCCCGCTTGTCGCGCTCTCGCATCAAATCAGCCTGATTCCCAGCGGGCGCACGGCCCACGCAAACAAGGCAAAGCACACGATGGTGATGACCGCGCTGAGACCGAGTGCCGGCCAGAATCCAAATCGTGCAAAGAGGCGCGGGAACGCCAAGAACATCGGCAAGGTCGGCACCACATACCAGAAGGTGTACCAAGCATGGTTGGTGATTTTCTCAGCCGGCTGCTTTTCGATGTAAAGCCATGTCAGCGCCAGTAGCGTCACCAATGGCAGCGACGCCAGCAGAGCACCCGCCCGATCGCTGCGCTTGGCGACTTCTGACACAGCCACGACGATGGCGGCTGTGATGAAGTATTTCGTAATGATCCAGAGCATGGTCGGAGTCTAACGCGCGGCGGGATCTGCGGATTGAAAAACGTCCGCTATGGATCGAAGGCAGACCCTGTGAATCAAGCTGCCTCGCTTCAACAAGCAGGTGATCTGCACGCGGCGGGAACGTCGTGACAACGGAATCACGCTCGCGGTGCTATTGAACGGTGCGAACCGCCCGAGACACCAGGGGACAGACCACGAGAGGAGGTGTCAGTAATGGCTACGATCACCACGCCGGACGGCGTAGAGATCTTTTATAAAGACTGGGGCTCCGGTCAGCCGATCGTCTTCAGTCATGGGTGGCCCTTGTCGGCCGACGACTGGGACGCCCAGATGACGTTTTTTCTTCAGCACGGCTACCGGGTGATCGCCCATGACCGGCGCGGGCACGGTCGGTCCGAGCAAGTCGGCACCGGCAACGACATGGACCACTGGGTCGCTGACCTCGCTGCACTGACCGAGTACCTCGACATCCACGACGCTATCCACATCGGGCACTCGACCGGCGGTGGCGAAGTGGCCCGCTACGTCGCTCGCCACCAGAAGCGTGTCGCCAAGGCAGTGCTGGTGGCCTCGTTGACACCGAACATGGTGAAAACCGACGCGAACCCTGGCGGCCAGCCGCAGGAGTTTTTTGAAGGGGTCAGGTCAGGCGTGCTTGGCAACCGGTCGGAGTTTTACCGGGCCGTCCCTGAGGGTCCGTTCTACGGATTCAACCGTCAGGGCGCCAAGCCGTCCGAGGCGGTGATCGCGAACTGGTGGCGCCAGGGCATGGCCGGCAGCGCTCAGGCCCACTACGAAACCGTCGCCTCCTGGCTGGAGGACTACACCGAAGATCTGAAGAAGATCACGGTGCCGGTCCTGGTCATGCATGGCGAAGACGACCAGATCGTCCCATTCGCCAGTGCGGTGCCGCGCGCGGTCGACCTGCTCGCGAACGGTAAGCTGAAGACATACCCTGGCTACCCGCACGGCATGCTCACTACCCACGCGGACGTCCTCAACCCCGACCTTCTCGCATTTATCAAATCCTGACGGGACACCCGCCCGAACCAGAGCCAGGCAATTTGAGTGGCGCGCCCATGGGTGTGCCACTCAATCTAAGTGCCGCTTCGCGTCGGAAACGGGGACATCTCGATCGACCTTATGTAACCCCGCAACGGCCGCAATGTTCTACCGTGTACGGCCACCGTCGGTCATTTCGTCGGTACGGAACATGGTTTGCCAGCGCAGTGTCTCTGGCTCCGACGGGTAGGTGGCGTCCGGGCTCCGCGCTGGGCGGGGCTCGATCACCCTGAGGCGATGACCCAGATCCCGCTTGTCCATTGTCTGGATAACTACGGAACGGCAGTCGTGCGAAACGCCGGCATCGAGCGACACGATGCGGCTCCCTGACAGCACCGGCTGCGGGCAGCCTTCATCCGTGGTCACGAGCCAGACATCCTTATGCGATCCGTCCACGGTATAGACGGCAATACGATGATCGCCGAGCGGATCCACGCTAGTCACGACGGCGGTATCGGCGATGCTTTCCACCGCATGGCCGGCGGACTTCATGTAGGCATCGCGCTCGGCGGCCTGCAGATCTTTTTGCGGACCCGCCATGGCAACGCCACTCGCTATCAGCCATGCGAAGCAGGCCAGACTCCAAACCTTTCCCTTGCGCATCTTCATGACGACGCTCCCTGGGACGATGCTCGGTTACCTCTTCTACAAGCCGCGCCCCGCAGGATCAACCGGCGGCGCATGAAGACTGTTTCATGCGCTGTCTCGAGGGATGAGGGCATGGCAAACCAATCGGAAAAGAGACCGAGGTAGTTAACCTAATTAACTGCCTCCGTCCCCTTTTCCGACTCAGACGGCTCCTCGGATGCCGCGAGAATGTCACCCCCTTTGGGGATCTGTACCAACGCGGCGGTCGACAAACCTGACGACGACATTGGCGGCAATGCGAACGAGAGCGGCGCTCCGTTCCACGTCCCCAAGTGAACAAGCTCGTGCACAACATTGCGATGCAGCAGCGTACGGCCACTGTTCTCCCCCGCGCGAACATGGACACTGACCGCACGAGGGTCATAACGCACCAGCCACACGTCGCGGGGCGACGATGCCTGGCCGGCGCCTATCGCAAGTTGGCCTCTGTCCCAGCTCATGGAGGGGCCTTGGCTGGAGGCATGTTCAATGGCCTCGTCGAGCTGGCGGCGATTGGTTCCCACCAGGTCGACCTGACCGTTGATATAGATCTGTGGCGTCCAGACGTTATCGTGCTTCTTGTTATGCGCGTAGTCCCACTGCCTTTGTGTATAGGCGTCTCGAGCAAACGTATCTTTCCACCCGAGGTTATCCCAGTAGGTCACGGCAAAGGACAGCGCAAGAATCCCTGGCTTTCCGGCAATGGCATTGAGGTTGTCCTGCGCGGGTGGGCATGACGAACAACCTTGGCTCTGGAATAGCTCGACAACGACCAGTGGACGCTGTGGCGTCGGCGGCCCGTCCTGTGCGTGGCTTAGGGCTGCGAATCCCCCTGCCCCGATGATGCTGACAAGCAACTTCAGTAACGCTCGAGCAATCATGGCCATGCCCCTCCGAGTCGGTTGTCAGGTCAGCTACGCCTAGTGCGCGCCTTCGTAAAGTACTTCGTTGCGGCCGGAGGCAAAGTTACACGAAGCGGGATGCGCGTATCCGGCCCAAGTCATTGGAGCGTGATACTCGACGAGCGGATAGCCAAGATCCCCGAATGATGGGATGTCGATTGTTCCCGGGGCCACTTTGGGTCGACAGCGGACATTCCCTTCAACGCTTCAACGGACTACGCGACAAGTCGATGTTCTGCACGCAGCCCGCTTCGGCCGCAGACCAGCTGACTCCCTTGTTGACATGGCGCTCTTCAGGAAATCGCGTCTGAGCACACCGTTCTCACGAGGCGCGGAACTGATCAGCGCGGCGGGGGATGGTGTGCTTCATCGCCATTCCTTCCATGCGTCGGTAGCCGCCGTATGTTTACGATCGGCCTGCGAGCAAGTCATCCAGTTGTGCGAACTGTTCGGGCAGGCCTTCCGCCGAACCCGCGAGGGCTTCGTCGAGTGCCGCTTCTGTGGGGTAGAGTTCGTGAAAGGTGACCAGCGTCTTGCCGGCATTTTCTTCGAACGTTACCGTGGTCAATGCGCCTTGGTCGCTATCTTCGTTCGTCCATACGAGGCGCCTGTGCGGCGTTACTTCTCTGTAGGTGCCGAAGAACGCCATCGGTTGATCGAAGGCCGGATGGCTGAACACGAGGCGATACGTGCCCCCGGTGCGAACATCCATGTCGCACGAGACCAGCGACATGCCCACCGACTTCGGAACCCACCACTGCTTGAACAATTCGGGTTTGCTCCACGCTTCGAAGACGATGCGCGCGGAGGCATTGAACGTTCGCCTCACCACGAGTTCGCGGTCGGACATGCGTTCCACGGTGGTGCGGTTCGTGGCGGCGGGACTACCTTTTTCTTCGTTGGGCATCTGCCTTCTCCTTGGATTTCAAGTGCTCGACAAGCTTGTCCAGTGCATCGAAGCGTGCGCTCCATAGTTGGCGGTGCTGCTCGATCCAGGCGGCCTCTTCTTCAAGTCGGCGCTTTCCGAGCTTGCAGGTTCGTACACGCCCGACCTTCTCCGTAGTCACAAGGCCCGCCTGCTCCAGGATGCTGACGTGCTTCTTCATGCCCGTGAGCGTCATGTGAAACCTTTGGGCGAGCTCGGAGATCGAGGCGTCTGAACCCCCAAGCTGCTCCAGCACGCCGCGTCGGGTGACATCGGAGAGAGCGGCGAACGTTGTGTCGAGGCGGGCTTGATAGTGAACCATATGGTTCACTGTATGGCACGCATTGCGGGTTTGCAAGCGGATGATCCGCGGGAGCAAATCGCGCAGTTTGGGCTCGGCCGCTCCGGGCCCAAACTGCGCATGCCTGGCGCAGCCAACGTTCCGACTGGCGCCCTCGGCCTTCCGCGCTGGATTTTGTTCATAAGAGCAGCGTCGCCACTGTGCGCCACTCGCTGGATCATAGGCGTGCCGGTTGGCGGGAACACGATGCCTTGACGCCACCTTCTCGCACGACCGCCATCCGCCTCACACGCCAGGCCGCACGCTCCGTCTACTCTTCCACTCAACGCGAGAACACCGTGGACGCCATCCAATTGCTGAAATCCGAGCACAAAGAAGTCAAAGAGCTCCTTGTTGAGCTCACCGAAACAACATCACGTGCTGTCAAACGACGCGCGGAGCTGATCGCGACGATTCAAACCAAACTGTCCGCACACGTCGCCATCGAAGAAGAAATCTTCTACCCGGCCTATCGGGATGCGGGTGGCAAGGAGCAGGAGAAGATGTATTACGAGGCTCTTGAAGAGCATCGAGCTGCGAAGGACCTGGTTCTAGGCGACCTCTTCAAGACCGAGCCAGATTCAGAGAAATTTTCGGGTCGCGCAAAGGTGCTCAAGGAGCTCATTGAGCATCACATCGAAGAGGAAGAACAGGAGATGTTAAAACAGGCCAAGGAGCTGCTCGACAAGGACCAATTGCGGTCCCTTGGCGAAGCGATGGCAGAGCGGAAAAAGGAATTGGTCGCCGAGGCCAAAAAGCAACAGGCAGCCTGAGCAGGCACTCCCCAGTTGGCAAAGCAAAGCCGGTCGAACAGTTCAGTCGCCGTCTTTGCTCGGCGAGCACATCGACGCCAAACGTGGCGCGTATCTTTATATCGCCGGCCACCCGTCCGGCTCCAACTCATAGCCGCCGCGTAGCAAGGTAGCCTCGATATAGAGCTGCAAGGTCACGTGCATTCTGATATCCGGATCTGCTAACGGCGACCAGTCGTTGCGGACCGAACCCAGCGCTTCGGATGTTTGTCCGTCGTAGTGAAACCTGGCGTGCCAGTGCGTTTGCCCGTCTTGCTCGCGTGATGTCGCTCGATACGAGACGGTGCGGTGCACACCTCTGATGTCGCCCATGGTCGATGTCCTGTAGGGCACCCTGCCGTTGGAGTTTATCCAGACGGTTGTAGGGCATCGTGAAACACGGCGGTATTCACCGTTAACAGGGGAGGCGCACGTCGCTAATGCTCAGCGACTTCTAAAAATGCGTCAAAGCCGTATACCGCCCGTATTTTCTCACGTGCATCGACGGCGTTATCGACTGCGTCGGACTCTAATGTGAAGGGCCCCACGTCGGTCTTATGATGCGCATAATTGGTCACGACCCAGTAGCCGCTATAGTCTTTCTCGCAATACACGTCCCAATGCATGTGGACACTGTATGCCTCCATGGAGCGCTGTGCGGGACGAGGGCTATCGATCTTCAGCTGCCGGTCGGCTAATGATGGCCAGGGTTGCCACGCTTTGACGAAGGAGCTCGCGATACGACGCGCGCATCAAAGCCACGAGGAGTCCGCATGCTTCATGTCAGGTCGAACCATGCCTGTTCGATATCGTTAGCGACGGCTTGGTCGGTTTCGACTACCGTAAAGGTACCGACGCCGAAGACCCTCCCGTTGCGCCTTCCGCTATAGACCCCGTCCTTACGATAGGTCGCGGCCCAAACGACACTGTTCGAGGCTGCATGGGTGTACAGCCCAGTGAAGCTGACTCCATCACTGGTATTGCCGGCTACATCGAACATGGAATAAATCTCTAGAAGGACGCACTGCAGACGCTGCTCCCGCGAGCATGCGTACCCAACCTCGCGCTCGTGCACCAAAGGGCCGCGCAAAGGCGGCCCTCATGGCGATCCAATGGTCGTTACTTCTTCGAATGTCCCGGGTTATCGGACGGCTGTCCCTTCGTGTCCTTTTCATCCTTGGATCGATCGGTACGCTGCGCTTCCTTTTCTTGAGGCGCTTTGGACGGATCCGTCTGCGGGGTGCGGGGTGCATTCATGTTGTTGGCGTTGCTCATGTACTACTCCAGGGCGGTAGGTATGCCGCGGGGTCCACACTGGCCATTGGAGGGTCGCGGCAGCGTGACATCTCTGTTGGGGGCTGATGTTTGCATTCATTCCTTCCGAGTTGTCCGCAACGAAATGCAAAACCTACACACCCATCACGTCTCCTGTGCGCCACCGTGAACTGCAAGGAGAAGTCAGGTCAATTCGCTCGCCGAGCACTTCAAGCGTACGCACCGTGAAAAAAGCAGGTGCAGTCGCACGCCGCAAACGACTAATCTTCCTGGCTCGCTTCCTCCGAATCCGTGCTTGCGAACCGACACGTCCCCGTTTGTGTCACTCTCAACACAATCGCCACTTGGCATAGAGGTCTCGACATGGCTGAGCGTCACGAACGGATTGAGACTGTAGACAACAGCGGCAAGCGTGTTGCCATCACCAAGGTCACGCCGCGGCTGCCGGCAGCATCGGCCAGCGACCCGCACGCCAGCTCCGAAGGTCCACCGACTTACTTTCTAGCCGATGGCACACGGCTCCATCGAACACCTAACGGCTTCGAAACAGTGTGCGGCACGTCCTGGTTCACTCGCGTGTAGCTCCGTGGTCACCATGCCAAGCCACCCGCCGCGAATCGGCCAGAGTGGAACGGCGCTACCCCGTTGCCAGTAGATCTTCGATGCGTACGGGAAGATCACGCACGCGTTTACCTGTAGCGTGATAGACCGCATTGGTAATCGCCGCGGCGATGCCCGCCAGGCCGATTTCGCCGATACCGCGCACGCCCATGGCGTTCACCTTGGTATCGGGGTAGTCGAGGAAAATGACCTCCATCTCTGGCGGCATATCGGCATGGCTGGTCATGATGTAGTCGGCCAGGTTGCTGTTGACCGCCATGCCGTTGCGCGCGTCGTACTGCGTTTCTTCGAACAGGGCCATGCCCATGCCCATCACCAGCGCGCCTTCGATCTGGTTTTTGCCGGTCAACGGATTGACGATGCGGCCCGCATCGATCACAGTCACCACGCGATGAACGCGTAGCCGCGCCAGCTCAGGCTGCCAGCGCACTTCGACGAAGTGTGCGCCGTAGGAGTGGGTGGAATAGCTCTTTTTCTTCTGCCCGAAGGTGCCCTCGGCCTTGCCATGTCCTTCGACCTGTCCCAGACGCGCCTGGCGCAGCAGGTCGGAAAAATGCGTGCCTGAGCCCGGCTCCTGGCCCTGGCGATGCACCCTCCCCTGTGTAAAGGCAAGCTGGTCGGGCGTGGCGCCCGAGAACGACTTGGCATCTTCGGCGGCGATCTGGATAAGTTGATTGCCCGCCTGCTCGACGGCCTGCACCAGCGCGGGGACCATCGATCCGGTGGCCATCGAACCGCCAGACCATGGGCCAGGCGGCAGCTGGCTGTCGCCGATGGTGACCTTGACCTTGTCGACATCGACGCCGGTAAGGCCGGCGACCATCTGCGCGATCACGGTATAGGTGCCCGTGCCTATGTCCTGCGTACCGCTGGCGATGCGCACTGAACCATCCGCGAGCAACGTAACGGCGGCCTCCGCACTGAATCGCTCGGCGATCCAGCTACACGCGGCGACGCCCCAGCCAAGAATGCTCTCGCCCTCGCGCATCGATCCCACCTTGGGATTGCGGCGAGCCCAGCCGAAGGATTCGGCGCCTCGCGTGAGGCACTCCTCAAGATGCCGCGACGAGAACGGGATGTTTTCCTTCTCGTCGATCTTGGGCTCATTCTTGAGACGCAACGCAACGGGGTCCATCTTCAGCGCGATGGCGAGTTCGTCCATCGCCGATTCAAGCGCATATAGCCCAGGCACGGCGCCGGGCCCGCGCATGGAGGTGGCCGGTCCGACGAAGTGCTCTGCGTAGGTGCCGGTCACGCGCAGATGGGGCGTGCTGTACAGGAAGCCCGTGGCCTCGCCGCAGTCCTCCTTGTAGTCGGCCAGCAGTGCGCGCTGGTAGACGTAGTCCTGCCGCAACGACGTGAGCTTGCCGGACGCATCGCAGCCAAGGCGTATGCGTTGTTTGGTGGATGGTCGGTGGCCCACGTTGTGGAACATCATCTGGCGATCGACGACCAACTTCACGGGACGATGAAGATCGCGTGCCGCAGCCGCGGCGAGCAGCGCCTGCGTCCACGGCCATAGCTTGCCGCCGAAGCCCGAACCGAGATATTCGGTGATGACGCGCACATGGTCCGTCGGGACACCGAGCATCTGCGCCATCACGGCGCGAAAGTTCATGATGGCCTGAGTCGTTTCATACAACGTGAAGCGCACGCCATCCCAGAGCGCCAGGCTGGCGTGCAGCTCGATGGGGTTATGCGTTTCCACTGGCGTGCTATAGGTGTGGTCGACCTTGATGGCAGCATGCTCGAACGCGGCATCGGGATCACCGCGCTCGGTCTCGGTCTGCGGCGGCTGGCTGGAGTCCAGTGTGGGCGAAACGGATGGCGTCTCCACGTTCGCGTAACGGACCGCTACGGATCGCGCCGCTGCAGTGGCCTGTTCGAAGGTATCGGCAACGACTAGCGCGACGTACTGACCGTAGTAGCGCACCTCATCGTCGTCGAGCGGCGGCCGGCTCTCGTCGATCTTGGCCTTGCTGCCTTTGGAGACGCGATAGAAGCGTCCGATATTCTCTCGCGTATAGATCTTGCGGACACCGGGCAGCGCTTGCGCCCGCACGATATCGATGTACTCGATGTGCGCCTTGGCCACGGTGGCGCAAACTGGTACGGCGTAAACCATGTTGGGGAAGGAGAAATCAGAGGCATAGCGAGCGGCGCCACTGACTTTCAGAGGGCCGTCGATGCGACTCATCGCTTTGCCGACGATCGGCAGTTCGACGTAGTTTGCGGGCTGACTCATGCTCAGCGTCTCCTGTCACGCCGCCGTGGACACGTCGCTCATGGCCTTGATCAGGCAACGGCGGGCCAGTTCCACTTTGAATCGGTTGTCCGCCTGCGGCTGGGCGTTGGCGAGGAAAGCGTCGGCGGCGCGCTTGAACAAGTCGGGGCTGGGCGCGTTGCCGCGCAGCACCTGTTCGGCGGAAGCGGAACGCCACGGGCGCGTACCGACGCCGCCCATGGCCATGGCCACCTGTTGGATATGGCCATCCTGCAGCACGAGCACGATGGCGACGGAAGCGAGCGCGAACTCATAGGAAGCACGATCGCGCAATTTCAGATAGAGCGATTTCGCATGGTCCGTCGCCTTGGGCAGACGAACCCCGGTGATCAGGTCACCCGGCTCCATCACGGTCTCGCGCTGCGGCGTCGCGCCGGGCAAGACGAAGAACTCCGCCACCGGTACATCACGCCGTCCCTGCGGCCCTTGGATGGATACAACGGCATCGAGCGCCGTGAGTGCCACATTCATGTCCGACGGGTTGGTAGCGATGCAATGCTCGCTACCGCCAAGGATGGCGAGATTTCGATGATAGCCACTCAACGCCGAGCAGCCGCTGCCAGGCTCGCGCTTGTTGCAGGCGCTGTGAATATCACGAAAATACACGCATCTGGTGCGCTGAAGCAGGTTGCCGCTGGTCGTGGCCATATTGCGTATCTGTCCCGACGCCCCGGCGAGGATGGCCTGGGACAACACCGGATACTTGGCGCGAATCTCGGGATGATTGGCGAGATCCGAGTTACGCACCAAGGCGCCGATCGTGAGGCCACCCTCCGCGCTCGATTCAATGGACGACAACGGAAGCCGGTTGATGTCGACCACCTGCACGGGGTGCTCAACGTCCAGCTTCATCAGATCAAGCAGGGTGGTGCCACCAGCGACGAAGCGAATCTCGGCGCCTTGCTGCGCCGTGGTGGCCTGCGCGGCGGTCGCGATCGCCTGGTCGATGCTCTTTGCGCGTGTGTAGTTGAATGCCTGCATGGGGATCGCCTAGGCAGATTGGACCTGTTTGATCGCTGCGAGTATGTTTTTGTACGCGCCGCATCGGCAGATGTTTCCGCTCATCGCCTCGCGGAGGCTGTCATCGTCCCTGCCCCATGGCTCTTTCAGCACGGCGACTGCCGACATGATCTGTCCAGAGGTGCAGTAGCCGCATTGATAGCCGTCGTGATCGACGAACGCCTGCTGCATCGGATGCAGCGAGCCGGGCTGACCCAGGCCTTCGATCGTCGTTACGGTGTCGCCGTCGTGCATCACGGCGAGACTCAGGCACGAGAGCACGCGGCGACCGTTGACGTGGACGGTGCAGGCCCCGCACTGGCCGTGATCGCAACCTTTCTTGGTGCCCGTCAACTGAAGATGGTCACGCAGCGCGTCCAGCAGCGACGTCCGGCTGTCGACCGACACGTTTCGCGTCTGGCCATTCACCGTCAGCTTGATGGTTTCCCGCCCCGAACCTGCCGTTTTTTCCGGTGCGTCTCGTGTGGGCACCGACGCGGCAATCAAGTTGAATGACGCGAGCCCTGACGTGGCTCCCGCGACCGTGATCATCTGCAAAAATTTGCGGCGGCTGAAGGGCAGTCCCGCAAATGGCAAGTGTTGTTGGTGAGCCATGCCAACACCTCACAAGGGAATGGCGTCATTCCAAACCAGAAAGAGTTAGCGCGATGTACAGGGAGGGCGAAAGTCAGCTCGCGCGAGTCACGTTGGACGCATGTGCATAGCTTCCAAAGCCCTCTTCCGCTCCATCACGCAAGCAGGCGCAGCTTGGGCTCGCGATCCCACTGTCGCGTCTTGGCAGCCTTGATGAAGGCCTTGATATCGGCTGCCTCGACCACGCCGGCGTCCCGGCCCACGTTGCCAGCCTTGAGCACCTGCTGGCCGCCCGCATCCATTGCGATGGCCTTGAGGTGAGCAAACGCATCGCGCGCGAAATCCACCGCCGATCCATTCTTGGCAAGGCGCTTACCGGCCTCTTCGGAAAGGATCAGGGCCACGGCGTCAAACACGGTCGATGGGGTACCCGCGAGTTGGGCATCGGCGTTCAATCGCTTACCGTCACTCAGGGTCGTGCCCAGCTTGGGTGCCACCAGTTTCACGGTGGCGCCGGCGTCCGTGGCTGCTTTCCGCAGTGCCTTGACCGCGGCAGCGTCGGAGCCATCATCAACGAGGATGCCGACGGCACGACCCTCCAGCGTGTCCTTCATCTTGCCGATGATCTGCAGGGCCGGCGACGGCGCCATATCGATGGGCTGGACGGCGGCGGGCGGAGCTGCAGGCAGCGAGGCCAGTCCGAGCCCATTGGCCACGCGCTGGGCCAGGTCGGGATCGACATGACGAAGATGACCAACGATAGCCTCGCGCACATGCGGCGTGCCTACCTTGGATAACTCGAAGGTGATGGCGGACGCGATATGCGCCTGCTCCGTCTTGCTCTGGCTCCGGAAGAACAGCCGAGCCTGGCTGTAGTGATCGGCGAAGCTATCGGCGCGGATACGGCCTTTGGCGCCCTCTTCTTCCGGCACAGCGGCGCTGCGAAAACCGTCAACCGTTTCACGCGGCGAATCGGCCTGCAGCGAACTCGGCTCGTAGTTCACCCGCCCTTTCGGCACCTGCATTTGCATGTGGCCATCGCGCTGCAGATTGGCGAACGGACACTTGGGCGCGTTGACGGGAATCTGGTTGAAGTTGGGCGAACCCAGCCGCGAGAGCTGCGTATCGAGATACGAAAACAGGCGCCCCTGCAGCAGCGGATCGTTGGAGAAATCGATACCGGGCGGAACGTTGGCAGGGCAGTAGGCCACCTGCTCCGTCTCCGCAAAGAAATTGTCCGGCCAACGATCCAGCACCATGCGCCCGATCATGGTGAGCGGCACCATCTCTTCGGGGATCAACTTCGTCGGGTCAAGATGGTCGAATGGGAACTTTGACGCGTCTTGTTCCGTGAACAACTGGACGGCCAGGTTCCACTCCGGGTAGTTCCCGCCCTCGATCGCTTCGAACAGATCGCGGCGATGGAAATCGTTGTCAGCCGCCTGCAGTTTCACCGCCTCGTCCCACACCGTGGACTGGATGCCCAGTTTGGGCCGCCAATGGAACTTCACGAACGTCGATGCCCCATTGGCATCCACCAGGCGGAAGCTATGCACGCCAAAGCCTTCGATCATGCGCAGGGAGCGCGGAATGGTGCGATCGCTCATCGCCCACATGATCATGTGCATGGCTTCGGGCATGAGCGACACGAAATCCCAAAAGGTGTCGTGCGCCGAACCTGCCTGTGGGAAGGCGCGATCCGGCTCCATCTTGACGGCATGAACAAGGTCCGGGAACTTGATCGCATCCTGGATGAAGAACACCGGGATGTTGTTGCCCACCAGGTCCCAGTTTCCTTCCTTGGTGTAGAACTTCACCGCAAAACCGCGTACATCACGCGGCGTGTCGACTGAGCCGGCGCCACCCGCCACCGTGGAAAAACGAGTGAACACGGGCGTCTTCACTCCTACTTCGGTGAGTATTTTTGCTCTCGTGTACTTCGCCAGCGATTTGGTGAGTTCAAAGAAACCATGAGCGGCGCTACCGCGCGCATGCACGATGCGCTCTGGAATGCGCTCATGGTCAAAATGCGTGATCTTTTCACGAAGAACGAAGTCCTCGAGCAGCGTCGGTCCCCGCGGTGTGGCGCGCAACGAGTTCTGGTTGTCCGAAACGGGAAGGCCCTGGTTCGTCGTCAGCACCGGATGATCGCCACCGGCTTGCTCGTGCAATTCATCCCCTGACCCGCGATTAGCCGCCTGCCGGTGGGAGGTTGGGGTTTTCTTGCCTGGCTTGGGCGACAATTTCTTCGATGCCATGATCTCAGCTCCGATATCCAACGATGGGTGACGGTCGAGTCCACCGAGAAAAAAAGAGTGTCCCTGTCCACGTGAAACCCATGTCGTACTCGTGTTTCCTACTCAGGGCCAGAAGAGCGCTGTGGCTGAACCTTTGTGCGCTCGGCTGCGGGGCTCAATCGGCGTCGTGGCTCGAGAAATATTCGCTTGATCTCGGGATGGTGGGTTCGGATGTGGTCCTCGATTTCGGCGATGACTTGCTCAAGCTGGGGGACCGTAAGGCGATCGCTGAACTTGATGCTGGCCGTGAGTAGCACGTCCTCCGGCGCAAAATGCATGGTCAGTACGCGGTGTACATCCTCAACGGCAGTGTTCTGGTACAGGAGTGCGCAGATCTGCTTGCGCACCGCTGCGCTGGCCGCTTCGCCCGTGAGCAGGCCCCGGCACTCGTTGGCGAGCAGCGTTGCCGTGGCAGCCAGGATCAATCCAATGACGATGGAAGCCACGGCGTCATAGATCGGCTCGCCCGTGAGCTCCGACACCCAGATGCCTGCCAGTGCGACAAACAGGCCCAGCAAGGCCGCCGTGTCTTCGAACAGTACGGTGAATACGGTCGGGTCCTTGCTGGAGCGGATGGCTCGAATCCATCCGAGCTTGCTGTTCGTGCGGCGAAATTCGCGCAAGGCGAATGTCCAGACGGCGCCTTCAAACACCACCCCTACGCCCAGTACCACGTAGTTGACCCAGACGTTCCGAATGGGCTCCGGATGGAGGATCTTCTCAATGCCCTAGTAGATAGAAACGCCCGCACCCAGGCCAAAGATCATGATGGCAACGACAAACGACCAGAAATACAGCTCCAGGCCATGCCCGAACGGGTGTGTCTCCGAGGGTGGCCTCGACGAACGGCGCATGCCCAGCAGCATCAACCACTGATTGCCCGTATCGACCAGCGAATGGACGGCCTCGCTCCACATCGCGGAGCTCCCGGTGAAGCTTGCTGCGATGACCTTGGAGATCGCAATGGCGAGATTGCCGCCCAACGCTGCCCAGACCACCGCCTTGGAGCGATGGGCCTGACTTTGCGGCTGGGACGAGGTGCCGTCCATATCGCTCCTTTACAGGGATTGGATTGCCAGCCTGGCAGCGGTGCCTAGGCTTTCCTTTTCAGTTCGCGCTCCACGTCCTCGGACATGACCCCCACTTTGGCGATGGCGTCGCAGATCTCTTGTTCGGTGACGCCGAATTCCTTTGCCCAGGCGCGAAGTTCATAATCCTCGTGAATATTGATGCGCTGCCTGTCCCTGATGCCTGTTCCGGATTTGTCATTGCTCATTGCGCACCCTCCATGTTCTTGCAACGAGCAATGACACAGCGCTTGTAAAGCGAAGCACTCACCCGTGTGAAGCGCAGGTCTTCAATCACGGCCGGGTCAGGTTGGCTGCCGCCGGGCCTGTTGCCGCGTGCACCCAAGCGAACTGACGTTGATTGCGCGGTCCGCTCGCTTTGTGTATCGCTTCCATCAAGTCCCGGCGCCCAAACGGTTTCGGCAACGCACGACGTCAGATCCGGACCCCGAGGGCAGTTCGGCGCCCCGTTCCTTTGGACGATTCAGAGCCCGATGCCGAGGCGCCGACCGGAACGCCGGCGTCTTTGCGCGGCCGCGAGCTGATCGAGGGCGTCAATCTATCGTTCGCAGGCGATGGATTTGTCGCAGCAGCCTGCCAGGTGACGACACGCGACAACTAGACGTCCGCCTTGCCCACACTCGCCCTCAACTCATCCAGATGGGCGAGGAACAGCTGGAGAATCGGCGATGGATTGGACTCGCTGTAACCCACCACCAGGTCGATGGTCGGCGCCTTGCCCGCCAACGGTCGACTGACCACCGACCAGGGCATCAGCGGTTCCACGTAGGACGGAATAAGTGCGATGCCGCGGGTAGACGCCACCAGGGACATCACCATCGCGGGGTTGTCGACCACTTGCGCAGGCGTGATCTCGATGCCGGCATCTTCGAGGTATTGGTCGATCACCGCGCGCAGCACTTTCGCCTTGCTCGCCATGGCAATGAACGGCAGGCCGACGAGATCCTTTGCACGTACGGAAGCACGCGCGGTCAACGCATGGTCGCTCGGCATCAGGGCCACCAGAGGTTCCTTCGCTACGCGCCGGTAAGTCAGCTCCAACTCCGGCTCGGCTCGCATGAAGGCCACATCCAGTCGCCCGCGGGCCACTGCTTCGCCGAGATCGGGCGAGTAATCGCTCGACACGATGACCTCGATATTGGGCAGTTCGGCGCGAAGTACACGCATGACTTCAGGCAGCCACGTCATCTCCTGACCGGTCAGAAACCCAAGGCTGAAACGTTGTTTGGCAGGTTGCGCAGCACGCCGTGCTGCCTCCACCGCGGCATCCACCTGGTGGAGTGCAAGTCGTGCGTGATCCAGGAATGCCTTGCCGRCCTCGGTGAGGGTAACGCCGCGCGCACTGCGGTTGAGCAAGGGCGTGCCGACCTGGTCTTCAAGATCCTTGATCTGGCGGCTCAGTGAAGGCTGCGAGGTAAAGAGCTTTTTCTCGGCGGCCACGGTAAGGCTGCCTGTCTCGGCGATGGCCACGAAATAGCGAAGATGGCGAAGCTCCATGGCGGCTCGACTTGGCCATGCCTGCTCGGCATGGGGAGGAGCTTACAAAGTCTTATTCAAAAGCGCCATGAAGGCCTAAATTTCGCGCCATCGGAAAACGCATCGCGCAGCGGCGATGCCTCAAAGGCCTTCCCGCCCGCACCAAACGCAGCCCGCCCCAGACACCGAAACCAACGGCACGTGTTGCCCAGGAGGATCGACCATGAACCAGCCTCAGCCATCCACCACCCGCACGATCAGAGAGCCCGGACCCGACCATCCGATCGACATCGCCCCCAATGCCCGTCGAGTCGTGGTCACCGTCGCTGGACGCGTGGTTGCCGATACTCATCGTGCCTTGACGCTCAAGGAAGCCGGCTATCCGGCCGTGCAATACATCCCGCGAGAGGACGTAGCCATGTCCTTGCTCGATCGCTCGGCTCACACCACGTACTGCCCGTACAAGGGCGAGTGCAACTACTTCAGCATCCCGTCCGGCGGCGAGCGCTCCATCAACTCGGTATGGACTTATGAAAACCCCTACCGCGCCGTTGCTTCCATCAAGGACCACGTCGCGTTCTATGCGGATCGCGTCGATGCGATCGAAGAAATCCTCTAACGCCCCACACTGGCAGGATTCAACCATGTCGACGCTTACTGGCAAGACTGCCCTGGTCACCGGGGCATCCCGCGGCATCGGTCGCGCTGCCGCACTCGCGCTCGCCAAGGAAGGCGCGCAGGTCATCGTCCACTACGGCAACGCGCAGAAGGAAGCCGATGCCGTCGTGAAGGAGATCCTCGCCGCGGGCGGCCGCGCGCAGAAGGTAGCGGCCGATCTGAGCAAGCCCGACGGCGCGCATGAATTGGCCAGGCAGGTGCGCGACATAGTCGGCCACCGCCTCGACATCCTCGTGGCCAATGCCGGCATCTCCAAAGCGGCATCGATCGAAGAGCTCACCGTGGATGAGTTCGACCAGCTGTTTGCAGTGAACGTACGCGCACCCTACTTCTTGGTGCAGCAGCTGCTGCCGATCATGTGCAAGGGCAGCAGCATCATCTTCACCTCATCGCTGGTGGCGCGTGCCGTTGCCGGCACGCTGTCTGCCTATGCGGCCACCAAGGGCGCCGTCGACACGCTGGTGAAGCACTTTGCCGCAGCGCTGGGCGAACGTGGCATTCGCGTCAACGCGGTGGCGCCGGGCGTGGTCGATACCGACATGTCCAACTTCACCAAGACCGAGGAAGGTCGCGACCGCGCACTGTCCATGCAGGCACTCAAGCGTCTCGCGACGCCGGCGGACATTGCCGACGCCATGCTGTTTCTCGCTACCGACGGTGCGCGCTGGGTGACCGGCGAGACCCTGCGCGTCGATGGTGGCTCCAGGCTCTGAGCTTTGTCATCGCCCGGACTGCGCGCAACGCAGTTCATCTACGCAACATGCAATCCCGTTCTTCTCAACCCCCCCTCCCCCATGAAACCCGAGGAAATTCCATGTCCAAGTTAGCCAAGAAAGTAGCCCTTGTAACCGGTGGTTCGCGCGGCATTGGCGCAGGCATCGCCAAGCGCCTGGCCGCCGATGGAGCAAGCGTGGCCATCACCTACGCGAAGGACGCCAGCATGGCGACCGCCGTGGTTCAAGCCATTGAAGCCAATGGCGGCAAGGCTATGGCCATCCAGGCGGATGCCGCCGACGCCGACGCCGTGAAGAGCGCGGTGGGAAAAGCGGTTGCCGCGTTCGGCCGGCTCGATGTACTGGTGAACAATGCCGGCACGGCCATTCCCAAGCCGTTTGAAGAAACCACGCTGGAAGAATTGGATCGCGTGATCGATATCAACGTCCGCGGTGTCTTCATCACGACGCAGGCAGCGTTGAAGCACATGAATGACAACGGCCGCATCATCATGATCGGCTCGTGCGTGGGCGAACGCGTGCTGACGCCCGGACTGGTGCCGTATGCAGCGACGAAGGGCGCCGTGAAGATGTTCACCCAGGGCCTGTCCCGTGAAGTGGGCAGTCGCGGCATCACCGTCAACAACGTGCAGCCCGGCCCGATCGACACGGATCTCAATCCCGCCGCAGGCGAATGGGCGGTGCCGCAGAAGGCAGCCACGGCGCTCAATCGCTACGGCCAGGTGGATGAAGTCGCCGCGCTGGTGGCATTCATTGCTAGCCCGGAGGCCGCCTATATCACCGGCGCTAATCTGACTGTTGATGGCGGGACGAACGCGTAAGCGCACGCGCCAAGTCGTCTGTAAGCCAGCATGGGCGCGGAGCGGATCGAAAGACCCGCTCCGCGCTGCGTAATGAAACCCCGCCCAACGACGGCGTCGTGCCGCCTTTCGCAAGCCATTGTCCACGCGAAATCGACACCGCTGGAGCGATAAACGCTTACCTAGACACGGACGCGCCGCCATGGCCCTGAGCACCTGTCCTGAGTGTGGAGCAGAGGTTGGCGAAGGTGAGCTCGTCTGTCCTTCCTGCGGGGTGACCCTTTCGAAAGCGGCATCCACACCTGCGGATACCGTCACCGGAAAGAAGTCCTTGGGATCGTTCCCCCTGCTTCCGGTGCTCGTCGGCGCACTGCTCGTTGTGGGAGTCATCGCTGCAGTCTGGTCCGCAAACCACTACCGCAAAGCTGCCGATGCCGCCATGGCGCCCTCTGCAGAGAAGCGCGAGCGGAGCGACGCTGACGCGAAACGCCATGATTCAATACGCCGAGCCATGCTTGGCAGCATCATGCTTCACGATGCCCAGCTCCACACGGATGGCTACGGCGTGGATCGCGCGATGCTCATGGATGATGGCACCGTGTGTTACAGCTATCACACCCAAAATCCATCCGGCGGCACGGACGCCAAAACTGCTGTCTTATTGCCGGATAGCCAGGTGCTCAAAGCCGATGTCGGCAGCGAACAAACCTCTTGGGCGAAGTCATGTGCGCAGCAGACGGGCATGGATGTGACTGCCCGTGTCCGCTTGCAGTGACAGATATCATTCGTCGCGCGCAGATCGAAGACCGTCACGCAAGGCGACAGTCGCTTACAGCAGCCGCGAGAAATCCTTCTTGGCGCTCGATGCTTAGCTATCGAAGGTGCCAACAATCAGGCTCGATGCCTTGATGATCGCGACGACGGGCGTCCCTTCGCGCAGGGCAAGCGAATCGAGGCTCGCAATGGTGATGATGGAAACGAGGGCGTTGCCGCCATCCAGCTCGATGCCGACTTCGGCATTCACCGCGCCGCGCTTGATCGAAGCGACTTTTCCCTGCAACTGATTGCGTGCGGACAAGCGCGTCGATTTATCCGGCAGGCCGATGATGACGGAGGATGCCTTGATCAGTACAAAGGCACTCTTGCCTGCTGCAAGACCGAGGTTCTGGGTGCTCTCATGGGTCACGGTGGCAACCAGCTGCTGTCCACCCTGGATGTCCAGCTGGATCACGTCGTTGACGACGCCGGACTCCACGGCTGCCACCGTACCGGCCAATTGATTTCGTGCACTCGTCTTCATCGTGAAGCGCCTCACCAGGTCGATATCGGAAAGCGGGTTGTCCGCAATCTGGGACAAATGCTTGAGGAATTGCTGATGGACGGCTTCCATGCGCTGAAAGACGTCGATGAGCCGCCGCGCGCGCGCCGTCAGCACGGTGCCTCCGCCGCTGCGTCCACCGACGGCCCGAAGCACCAGGGGCTCGCCCGCCAGGTTGTTCATGGCGTCAACAGCCTCCCACGCGCCCTTGTAGCTCATGCCCACTTCACGGGCAGCGGCTGCGATGGAGCCTGATTCGTCGATCTTCATCAGCAACGCGATGCGTTCGCGCCCGCCGAAGTTGCGGCCATCGGCTTCCAGGCCGAGTGTCCCTTTGATGGCTAGCATGGGGCTTGCTCCTTCTTCACGCCCGACACGTGCGTCCCCGCGCCGAGGGTGCCGGGGTGCGACCGTCCTAGCGTACATCCCGTGGATGCAGGCATCGACCGGCCACGCCCCACGCACCGTCGCGCCTGCTCAGGCCCCGACCTCGACGCCCCCGATAGCTGCCTAGACAAATAATTGCGCAGCAGACGCAAAAATTTGTCGCAAGAAGCTGATGCAAGCCTGATCTTCGCTATATAGTTACCTACATAACGGTAGGGCAAGGCTACCCCGCCCTCACGTGCGCCAGTCCACCGCTGTGTCGACCAAAAGGACTCAACACCCATGCGTCGTGCACCTCTGTTTGCCGCCATGCTGGCGTGTTCGACCACGATGGCCGCCTTCGCCCAGCCCGATGATGCGCCGGCACCAGCACCACCGCCGCCCGCCGACAAGAACGACGCCGCTACGCTCGACAAGATCACCGTCACCGCCCGCCAGCGTGAAGAGGAGCTGCAGAAAGTTCCGGTTGCCGTATCCGTCGTGAGCGGTGAATGGCTCGACCGCTCGTACACGGTCAACACCCAGCAACTGAGCCTGCTCGTACCCTCGCTCTATTACAACTCCGCCAACCCACGCAACACCGCTTACACGATACGCGGGCTGGGCTCGAACACCTTGTCAGTCAGTGCGGCCAACGATGGCATCGAGCCGGGCGTGGGTTTCTATGTGGATGGCGTCTATCACGGCCGCCCGGCGACGGCCGCGTTCGACTTCACCGATATCGAACGCATCGAAGTGCTGCGCGGCCCGCAAGGCACGCTGTACGGCAAGAACACCACGGCCGGTGCGATCAACATCACCAGCCGTGAACCTACGTTCGTGCCGGAGGGCAGCGGTGAGCTTTCGGTCGGCGAGAACGGCTTCCTGCAGGCCAAGGCGAATGTCTCCGGCCCGCTCAGCGATACGGTCGCCGGTCGTTTCGCCGCGCAATTCACCGAGCGCGATGGCGTCTTGCACAACGTCAACACCGGCAAGGATGAGAACTCACTGGACAACTACGCCCTGCGCGGCCAGTTGCTGTTCAAGCCCAACGACGATCTCAACGTGCGCCTGATTGCCGATGTGTCCAATCTCGATTCGGACTGCTGCACGCAAAACTATCTGCGCGTCGGCACCAGCCTGAAGAGCGCGGCGCGGCAATTCGAAGGACTCGCCCTCAACCTGCCCGCGCATGGCTTTCCGGTGTATGTGCCGCCTAGCCGCAACGTCTACGATCGGCTCACCGATATCGACGCGCCCTTGCACATCAATACGCAGGATGGCGGCGTGTCGCTGAATGCGGATTGGAATCTTGGCGCCGTCACGCTGACCTCGATCACGGCCTGGCGCTACTGGAAATGGGATGTCGCCAACGATCGCGACTACATCGGCCTGCCGATCCAGACAGTGCAGCGCATACCGTCGCGGCAGGATCAGTACAGCCAGGAGTTTCGCGTTGCCTCCAACGGCGAGGGGCCTTTGAGCTACGTCGGCGGCCTGTATTTCTACACACAGGAAATCAATGGCAAGCCGATCAGCGTGTATGGTCCGGCCGCCACGTACTGGCTGGTGAGCACCACGAATTTCCCGCGCATGCCGGACAATCTTGCCGACGGCTATGGCCAATACGGCAACTCGCATTTCGAAATGAAGAGTTATGCCGCCTTTGGCGAGGCCAACTACCGCATCACTGACAAGCTGACCGCGACGCTGGGCCTGCGCTATACGTACGAAGACAAGAATGGCGACTATTCGACCACGGTGTCGGGCGGCCTGCCGACCACGCCGGGCAGCATCCAGGACAACGCCAAGCTCTCGCTGTTCCGGCCGCAGAGTTACTCGGCCTCCGACAGCGGCGGCAACGTTTCAGGGCGTACGAATCTGGCCTATCAGTTCACCGACTCGCTGATGAGCTACTTGAGCTATGCACGCGGTTACAAATCCGGCGGTCTCAACATGTCCGGCCTGCCACTGGACGCCTTGAACAATCCGGCGCTCGCCACGGCCGTGATCAAGGACGAAACGAACAAGACGTGGGAAGCAGGCCTGAAATCGGCGTGGTGGAACGGCCGCGCGACACTGAACCTCGCCGCTTATCACACGACTGTCGACAACTACCAAGCCAACATCACCTCCAGCGTCGAGACGGCAGCACTGCGCACGTATCCGGCGAATATCCCCGAAGTCACCGTCAAAGGCTTCGAAGCGGACTTCGCGGCACAGGTGTTCCAGGGGTTCGTGCTGCATGCATCGCTAGCCTATGCCGATGGCAAGTACTCCGATTACCCACTGGGGCCCTGTCCGCTGGAATGGCAGAACCCCAATGCCACGGGCGGCTGCCAGCCGTTCAAGGCGCCGGCCTCGCTGGCCAACAAGACGTCCAATCCCCGTGGCAACCCGAACGTGCCGGGTGCCTACGTGCTGACCGGATTGCCGTTGGCGGGCTTGTCCAAGTGGGCGGGTTCGCTGGGCTTCGACTACGTGTTGCCGTTCCGTACCGGCGCCTTCCTCTTCCATGTCGATTCGAGTGCGCGCAGCGGCTACAACAGCGATACCAGCAATTCCATCTATACGAGGATTGCCGGCTACAACGTCACCAATGCGAGCGTGGGCTACCGCTTCAACGACCATTGGGAAGCAGACGTGTTCGCGCGCAACGTGTTCGACAGCAATTACATCACGGCACTCACCATCCAGACGGGCAATTCCGGCCTGATCCTGGGACAGCCCAGTGATCCGAGGATGGTGGGCGTGACGGTGCGTGCGAACTTCTAGGTTTTTTTCGCCCGGGCAGCTTTAACGCTGCGCGGACCGTTGACTCGGCCCGCGCAGCGATCGATCACGATGGCATCGGCGAAAAGAGCAAGACGATTTCCGATTGCCCGCCGCAGATCCCGTCAGACCTGCGCCTGACCGCCGTCCACGAACAGCTCGGTCGCGGTGATGTAGCTGGCTTCATCGGATGCAAGGAACGACATCGCGCTGGCGATTTCCTCGGTAGTTCCCGCGCGGCCCAGCGGCGTGATCTCGGATACCTGGGCGACGAATTGCTCGATCTGCTCGTCGTTGAGGCCAAGTTCCGACTTGTACGCCGGCGTCACCACGGTGCCGGGGGCGACGATATTGACGCGGATGCCCCGACCCTTGAGGTCCGATGCCCATGTGCGGACGAACGAACGCAAAGCGGCCTTGGTCGCCGCGTACACGCCAAAGGCGGGAGCCCCTTTGACCGCAGTGATCGACCCGGTCACCACGATCGAAGAGCCCTGCCCCATCAACGGCAGTGCCTTCTGGACAGTGAAGAGCGTTCCCTTGACGTTGATGTTGAAGTACTTGTGGAACTGCGCTTCGGTGATCGCGCCCAGTGGAGCAAACTCACCGCCGCCGGCATTGGCGAAGAGCAGATCCAGGCGGCCTTCGGCGGTCTGGATGACCTCATAGATCCGGTCGAGATCGGCGTTGTCCGACACGTCTCCCTGGATCGCCGTCGCGTGATGTCCGATCTCGGCGACTGCCGCGTCCAGCTCGGTCTGGCGACGGCCAGTGATGTAGACCTTGGCGCCCTCCAGGGCCAGACGCATGGCGGTGGCCAGCCCGATGCCTGAGCTCCCGCCAGTCACCAGGGCGATCTTCCCCGCATGACGTTCGACATTGATTTTGCTGCGATTTACGGTGTTCATGTGCTCTCCTGTGGGTCAACTCGCCCGGTGAGCTCAGTTAATGGGTGTCCAATCTGGTGAATAAATGCCGCTTCGGTGGTTTGTTTATCCACGCGTGTGGATAATCGAGCGAAGTTCTGGAGCCTCCCATGGATCATTTGCAAGCCATCCGAGTCTTTTGTCGCGTGGTCGAAACTGGCGGCTTCAATCGAGCCGCCCAATCGCTGCAGATGCCCAACGCCACCGTGAGCAAATGGGTGCGCTCGCTGGAGACCCACCTTGGCGTGGCCCTGCTTGAGCGCAACACGCGTCGGGTGCAGGTCACCAACGAAGGCACGGCTTACTACGAACGCATGCGCCAGTTGCTGGCCGAACTGGACGATGTCGAGTCGACGCTCGGCCGGACCCATGCCAATCCGCGCGGCCGCCTGAGGGTCGACACCGGAGGTTCAACCGCAAGCGGCATCCTGATACCCGCCCTGCCGGAATTTCGCGAGCGCTATCCCGACATCCATCTCGATATCGGCGTGACGGATCGCGTGGTGGATGTCATCGGCGAAAATGTCGACTGCGCCATCCGAAGCACGGCCAATGACGGTTCGCTGATCGCCCGTCGCATTGCCAAACTCCGTTGGACCACCTGCGCCAGCCCCGCCTATATCGAACGCTACGGCGTGCCTGGCCATCCTCGCCAGATCCTCACCGGCAGCTATCCCGTCGCCGGCTATTTCTCCGCGCGAAGTGGCCTGGTCCAGCCACTGCACTTCCAAGACCAGGACGGTGCGTTCCAGATCGAGCCGGTCACCAGCGTGACCGTTAACGAAAGCAATGCGCATCTGGCCACGGCACTTGCTGGTCTTGGCCTGATCCACACGCTTGATTTCATGGTGCGACCCTCGATCGCGCGTGGGGAGCTTGTTCCCATGCTGGAGCCATGGCGCCCCGATCCTTTGGACGTCTATATCGTTTACGCCCCGAGTCGGCAATTGAATGCCAAGGTCCGGGTCTTTGTCAGCTGGATTACCGAGGTCTATGCGCGGTATCAGGATGCTTAGCAGCGCAGCTTGCTTGTTGCAGACCAGCCGTCGATGATGGCGAATCAGTCGTCGGCATGCACGGTGGAGGCTCCATGAACAAGATCGACGCACCTGTCTTATTTCTCGCTCTTTCCCTGAGCCTCGCCGGGACCATCCAGCCCGTGCATGCGGAGGATGCCACCAAGAATGCGGCCGCCATCGCCGACGCCATGCCGGCTGGCTACCGGGATTGGAAGCTGGTCTCCGTGGCCCACGAGGAAGGGAGTCTCAACGATATACGGGCCATCCTTGGCAACGATATCGCGATCGAGGCCTATCGAACGGGCAAGCTGCCCTTCCCTGACGGCGCCATCATTGCGCGAATCGCCTGGCAATACGTTCCGTCGGAAGAGAACAACAAGGCGTTCGGCCGTGCCCAGTCTTTCGTCGCGGGCCAGCCGACGAATGTTCAGTTCATGATCAAGGATTCCAAAGCCTATGCGTCATCGGGCGGCTGGGGATTCGTGCAGTTCAACGATGGGAAACCGGCCCACATGGATGCGCACGCCTGCTATGCGTGCCATGTGCCGGTCGAGAAACGTGACTTTGTGTTTACGCGCTATTCGCCCTGAGCATTCAGGCGGAAGCCTGCTGTCATCAGGGCTCGAACTCAGTGGCAACACGCGATGCCAACCTGCTTGCAGTCGTCAGCCGCTGGCCGCCTAGCAGACGTGGGTGCGCATGAAGATCAGGAACTGCACGATGCGAATCGAAGCGAACAGGTAACCCAGGCCCAGGGCGATCTGCAGCACCACATGCCAACGCAAGCGAGCCAGCTTGCGCAGTCCGTCGAGAAAGTTGAGCGCAACGAGCGCACAACCGAGCCCCGCAACGACATAGCCAGCGATCAGCGGATACGGGACACCAATCAAGTCAGTCAGGTCCTGGGTGCGGGCCGTGCCGAGTCCCGCTGCCACGATAAGCGTGGCGACCACCGCATTTCTGGCATGGTCGAAGATGGCTCTCAAGCCGCCTCGATCAAACAGCCCGGCGATGAGAGAGTCAGAAGTCGTACGCATGAATGCCACTCGTTAGCGTCGGCCGAAAGAACGACCACAGCGCCACTCCGGTTCGGCCCAAGGGCGGGATTGAGAGCAATGCAGCCAGCGTGGCCGATATCCGCCAGCTTGCGCGCTCAGTCAGCCAGCTTGCGATACAGGCGGACGATCAGCTCTTCGGCGACCAGCATCACCACGACCACAACGATAAGCGCGACGATGCCGTGGAATGCACCGTAGAACCGCACGTCCTCGCCAAAGAGCTGGACGATCGCCTCCAGTATCACGAACTTCGATCCGAACAGGATCAGCCACGCACAGAAGAACCGGAGGAACTTCATCCACCCACCGGGCTTCTTCTTGAAGTAGCCGCCGACTTTATGTTCGAGGGCTACCGTCAGTTTCAGCAGCACCTGCAACACGATCGCGCAAAGCAAGGACGTCGTGAAGGTATCGACGTAGACATTCTTCCAGTACTCGGCAAAAAGGTTGAGCACCACCAGGTCCATCAGGATCCCGGTGTAGTAGCGCACGAACAGACGCTGCCTGTTCGACGGTGCTTCACCTGTGACCGGCAGGAGCGCTTCGCTCGTCATGGCTATTCCCCAACGGTGTCAGTTCAAGGCGCATGGCAGCCCATCTGCGGATACGACAACCTCCCGCGCCGTTACCCCAAGATAGCGCAGAGTTTGTCGATGCGGTGGTTAGCTGATTCGCCCGAGGCGAGTGGATGCGCATGCCTAATCGATGCATGTTGGAGAACGCGAAAAAGATATACGTAGTGATTTTAGGTAGATCTACTGAACGCCGCGTCATCAAGACGGGATAGCTCAGATTACCCATGCGCATTTTTGATGGGAGCGCGATCGATAGCGCGCAAATTCACGAGGATGCTACGTCACGCGTCTCATGATTTGGTAGGGATCTTCCATGCGATCGGGGTGTCGCGTGAATCATCTGACCACGACCGGCTGTGCGCATCAGCGCATGGTCAACGGGTAGTGATTCAACGAAGGGGGATATATGAAGTATCCACTCATCGCCTTTGCGCTGTTGTCCTGCGTGCTTGCCGATGCGCTAGGTCCCGCCTTGGCCGACGACCATCCGATGCTCGATTACATCGCCGTCGATGCCGGCATTTTTTCCAATGACCTGTCTGCGACGATGCGTGTCGACGGTGACATCAAGCGTTCCGGTACCTCGCTCGATTTTTCTCGCGACCTTGGCCAGGGCGGAACCAAGAGCCTGCCTTTCATCTCGGCGAGCTGGCGCCCGTGGGAGCGCCATGAATTTGAACTGACTTACTTCCATGACGACAGCGACCATTCGCGCACGGTCAACCGGACGCTGGTGTTCAACAACCAGACCATTGCGGTCGGTAGCACCCTGAGTTCCAAGTTCACGCTGGATGCGGGCGGGTTGACGTACCGGTATTGGATCTGGATCGGCGACAAGGGCGCCTTTGCTCTCGCCGGCGGCTTGCAGAATTACAGTTTCGACCTGCGTCTGAAGGGCACGGTCAACGCGGCCGGTGCAAGCGGCAGCGCCTCGGCGACGCGCACGGTCTCGGCCAGCGCATCCACCGACTTGCCTGATCCGTCCGTTGGCGTGTCCTATCGTTACCAGTTGGAAGATTGGGCCCGCTTTGTCGCTGATGCCGGCGCCTTCAAGGCCAATATCGGCGACATCGACGCCAAGCTTTACAACGCGCGCCTGGGCGTGGAGTTCTATCCATGGCCAAACTTCGGCGTCGTGACCCAGTACGCCTATAACAAGATCAACGCCGACATCGACAAGAGCAGCTTCAAGGGGCACACGAGCTTCAAGTTCAATGGATTCCAGCTGCTGCTCAAGGTCCGCTTCTAGTGGCAGATCCCACAGCATGTTCGTTTCCGATCGCCCGGGCGAACGTGCGACCTGGCCACCCGTGGTCTTGAGCCAACGCGAGAGGGGGAAGCGTGAGTCGCAAGCCGCGAATCGACCAGCTCCCCTTAGCCATCGCGATGATCGTCGTCGCGATGGCATGCGTGGGTTCGGGCTGCACACTCGGCCCCGACTATGCACGGCCGACGGTCGATGCGCCGCAGGGCTATCGCTTTGCCGATGCCGCCAAAGGCTACGCCATACCCACGGCGACCCTGGCTGATGTACCCGCCTGGTGGCGCAGTTTTGGCGACACTGAGCTCGATGCGTTGGTGGATGAAGGATTGGCGGCCAACCACGATCTGCGTATTGCGACGGCTCGCGTCGATGAATTCGCCGCGCTGGTGATCAGCTCTCGGGCGCAAGGTCTGCCGCAAATCGGCTATGGCGCCAATGCCAGCCGCCAACGCGTGAGCCAGAGCACGACGCCGCTGCCGGCGGGCGCCAATCCCGAAATCACCAGCTATTCCGCCCTGCTGTCGGCGAGCTGGGAGCTCGACCTTTGGGGGCGTATTCGTCGTGAGAACGAAGCGGCGCGAGCCAACCTGTTCGCGACTGAGGAAGCGCGCCTGGGCGTCGCCCTGACCCTGGTGTCCAGCATCGTCTCCGGCTATATCACGCTGCTCGATCTGGATCGCCAGCTGGAGATTTCCCAAGCCACGCTGGATGGCCGCAAGCGCACCGTCGAAGTGTTTCAGCTGCGCCTGGATGGCGGCGCGGTATCGGAGTTCGAGATGATGCAGGTCACGGCGGAGTATGAAACCGCCGCGTCCGCGATCCCGGTGCTGCAGCAGGCCATTGCGCAGCAGGAGCATGCCTTGTCGGTGCTGATCGGTCGCAACCCGGGACCAATCAAGCGCGGACACACCCTGCAGCAATTGAGCGTGCCGCGCGTACCTGCCGGCTTGCCTTCGGAGCTGATCACGCGACGTCCCGATATCCTGCAGGCAGAGCAACAGCTGGTGGCGGCCAATGCCCTGATAGGTGCAGCACGCGCGCTGTACTTCCCCACCCTCTCGCTGACTGCTGCCGGCGGCGGTGCAAGCCCGGAACTCAATGGGCTGTTCTCCGGACGTTCCCGCACATGGTCGTATGCGGGCCAACTGCTCGGCCCCATTTTTTCAGGTGGCGCCATCGATGCCGCCAACCGTCAGGCCGAAGCGCGCCGCGACCAGGCGCTGGAGGCCTATCAGAAGACCATCCAGAGCGCCTTTCGCGATGTCGACGATGCGCTCGCGGCCATCCAGGCCAAGCGCGTCCTGGTCGCCTCGCTGGAACGGCAGGTGGCGGCGCTGACGCGTGCCGTCGAGCTCACGCGGGAACGCTACGACAACGGCTATACCGACTATCTCGAAGTGCTCGATACCGAACGCAGTCTGTTCTCCGCGCAACTGTCGTTGAGTTCGGCGCGCGGCGACGGCTATCGCTCGCTGGTGGATTTGTACCGTGCGCTGGGCGGCGACTGGATCGCCCAGGTGGCGCCGCTGCCGGTAGCCACCAAGGCGAACAGCCAAGACCATGCCACCGACGCATCGCGCCGTCCCGGCGCCCGGCCCGCTTTACCGTGAGTCACGTGACGAGAGCGCCCATGCCCACCGAGCCATCCAACGAGAGCCAAGAGCGCGCCCAGAGCACAGCGAAGGAGTCGCCATCTCCTGCGCCGGCACCCGCCGCCCCAGCAGCAGGCGCGTCGAGGGAACGCCGTATCGTGCTGGTGACGCTGCTGGTGTTGCTGGTGATCTTCATCTATCACATGATCGCCGATCGCTTCACGCCGTACACATCGCAGGCAGCGATCGACACGTTCCTGGTGCAGATCGCACCGGAGGTTACCGGACCGGTGGTGACGGTCGAGGTGTCCGACAACCGCCGGGTGAAGCAAGGGGACGTGTTGTTCCGCATCGATCAGCGGCCGTTCCAGATTGCGCTGCGGGCAGCCCAGGCCAACCTGGTGCTGGCGACGCAGGCCGCCGACGCGTCGGTGGCCGACGTTCAAGTGGCCGAAGCGCAACTGAACCGGCAGCGCGTGGATCTGGCCGCGTCCCAGCAATTGGGCAAGATCGTGCTGGATCTGTCGGCCAAGCGCGCGCTCTCGGAGACTTCGGCCATCCGCGCCCGCTCCGATATCGCCAAGAACATTGCCGATATCGGCCAGGGCGAGGCGCAAACCGAACGCGCACGCATACGCATGGGCGAGACCGGTGCCAGCAATGCGCAGGTACGCCAGGCGCGCGCTGCCCTCGACCAGGCCGAACTCGACCTGCGCCACACGACCGTGGTCGCCCCGAGCGATGGCGTGGTCACCAACCTGCGTCTCTCGCCCGGCCAGTTCGCCAGCCGCGGCCAACCCGTGATGAGTTTCGTCGCCGACGGTCCGCGCTGGATCAGCGCGGCCATGCGCGAGAACCAGCTCGGCCATATCGCCACGGGCAACCGCGCCCTGGTGGTGTTCGACGACCAGCCGGGCAAGGTCTTCCCCGCGCACGTCGACAGCGTGGGCTGGGGCATCGCACAGGGCGATGAAGCGCCGAACGGCCAGCTGCCCACGGTCAATGCACCCAGCGGATGGCTGCGCGAGCCGCAGCGTTTTCCGGTGCGCATCATGCTCGATCCACCCCGCAGCCCGGACCAACAGCTGCCGCCCGGCCGCAGTGGTGCGCAGGCCAACGTGGTGGTCCTCACGCGCGAACACTCGCTGATGAATCCATTGGCGCGGGTGTGGATCTGGATGATCGCCATGCTCAGTTACGTGCGATGAGCGCCTCGCGCACCGAGGCTCCCACACAAGGCGATGTGACCTTGCATGCCACCTTGCGCTTTGCGGTGGGTGTCACGGCGGCGTTCGTGCTCAGCGAGATGCTGCAATGGGCGCCAAGCTTTCTGGGGCCGGTGCTTGCCGCGGTACTACTGTCGAACCTCCCGATGCGACCGCCGCTGAAAATGGCGATAGGCCTGATGGCGGTGATGTCGGTGACGTCGCTGTTCGCCTTTGCCATCGCCTCGCTGTTTCGCGACACGCCGGTGGTGCTGTTCGGCTTAATTGGCCTGGGCGTGTTCCTGGCCTTTCTTCGCATACTCAGGGGCTCGCCACCGCTGCCGCCGCTGCTGCTGTTGATCAGCCTGGCCACTATCCCCGTGGTCGTGATGGTGGCGCCCGCCCATGCGGGCATCCTGCCACTCGCCTTCATTCGCAGCATGGCGGTCGCGCTGCTGGCGATCTGGCTGGTATACGCCGCGTGGCCGCTCACGGCGGCGCCCAAGCCGCCGGCCAACGCCGCACCGGGCCGGGAGGCGCCCGTAGCCATGGCCGTGGCCGGCGTTGCCATCGTAATGCCCTTGATGCTGGTCTATCTGCTCTTTGGCCTGACCGATGTCTTGCCGGTGATGATTGCCACCGTGATGCTGGTGGCCAATTTCGACCTGCAGCGTGGCCGCGCCCACGCGATGGGCATGATCATCGGCAACTTTGCCGGTGGTTTGCTGGGCTTGTTGATGCATACGTTGTTGCTGACATCGCCCAGCCTGCCCTTCCTCGCCGGATTGTTGCTGGTGGTGCTGATCGGCTTTGGACAGCGCGTCTGCGCCGGCGGGCCGGCCGCCGCCGTGGCCGTGCTGGCGTGCAACGCGATGTTGATCATCCTCAGTACGTCGATTTCCTCTGACACAGGCACGCTTTGGCTGTGGCTGACTCGCGTCATCCAGTTCGCCCTCGCCGGTGCTTTTGCGGTGGGCATGATGACCCTGGCCTGGCATCGCGCGATGAGTCGGCCGCTCGCGAAACACCCTTCCGCCACTCATTGAAGGGTATGGGGCGGTATGAGCCTGCGCAGGTCTACGAGCGGGGCGTGGATAATCTTCGCGCGGTGAGCCGCGTGTTGGGATCGCGTGATTATGTGTTCGGCGCAAGGCTGCGTTCGCTCGTTGCATGAGGACATGGCCAAGCGCCAAGGCTGAGAACCGACGCGCGTAGTGCCAACCTGTGGGAGCGCACCCTGTGCGCGACAAGCCGACGAAGCGATACACCCAGGCGTGGCAGTCGCGCACAGGGTGCGCTCCCAAAGGGGCTTTTCGCACGCCGCTGCATGGCGGATGAAATGACCTGGGCGGCTCCCTTGTAGGAGCGCACTTGTGCGCGACAAACCRACGGAGCGGWACRCCACAGCGCTGCGGTCGCGCACAAGTGCGCTCCTACAAAGGGGGMGCAGGCCGRCGAATGGTGGGTCAACGTTGCSGTTMGSCCATTTGTGGGAGCGCACCYTGTGCGCGACAARCCKACGRAGCGRTACACCCAGGCGTGGCAGTCGCGCACAGGGTGCGCTCCCACAGRGGTGACCCTACGGTGTTGGSTTKCGAATGAAAGGACGCAGCCGCTCCCTTGTAGGAGCGCACTTGTGCGCGACAAACCRACGGAGCGGWACRCCACAGCGC
>NZ_JBFTRY010000028.1:0-33342 GCF_056399745.1 Dyella sp. 01N36 | reverse complement strand
GCGCTGTACGACTGGTCGGGCAAGGTGATCACCGCCTTCAGCAAGCTGCCCGGTTTCCAGGACGTCACCAGCGACCTGGACCTCAACGGTCCATCCATTGTGGTGAATGTGAACCGCGACAAGCTGGCGACGCTGGGCCTGAGCATGGATCAGGTGCAGACGGCGCTGGGTTCGGCGTTCGGCGCCAATCAGATTTCCACCATCTACGGCGCGTCATCACAGTATTGGGTGATCCTGCAGGTCTACTACGCGTTGCAGAATGATCCGGACGTGCTGTCGCAGATCTACGTCACCTCGAGCAGTGGCGGATTGGTGCCGCTCAATGCGGTGGCGAGCTTCGAGCGCAAGCCGCAGGCGCTCACCGTCAATCACCAGGGCCAGATTCCCGCGGTGACGGTCTCGTTCAACCTCGCGTCGGGCGTGAGCCTCAGCGAGGCCGTTGCGAGCATCGATGGCGCGATGAAGCAGATGAACCTGCCGCCCACCATCACCGGCAGCGTGCAGGGCACGGCGCAGGCGTTTCAGGACTCGATGCAGGGCATGGGCCTGCTGTTGGTGATGGCGCTGTTCGTGATCTATCTGGTGCTCGGCATTCTGTACGAAAGCTTCATCCATCCGTTGACGATCCTCTCCGGACTGCCATCGGCCGGTGTGGGTGCGTTGCTGACACTGATGATCTTCCATGCGCCGCTGGACCTGTTCTCCTTCGTGGGTATCGTGATGCTGATCGGCATCGTGAAGAAGAACGCGATCATGATGATCGACTTTGCGTTGGAGAAGCAGCGCAGCGAAGGCACTGCGCCGGCGTTGGCGATCGTCGAAGCGTGCCAGGTGCGATTCCGCCCGATCATGATGACGACGATGGCCGCGTTTGCTGGCACTTTGCCGATTGCGCTGGGATTGGGCGCGGGTGCCGACACGCGTCGTCCGCTTGGCCTGGCCGTGGTGGGTGGCTTGCTGGTGTCGCAGGTGCTCACCTTGTATCTGACGCCGGTGATCTATCTGTACCTCGATCGCTTGAATGCGCGGTTGTCGCGCAAGCGGCGTGTGGGCGAAGCCGAAGCAGCCCACTGAGCGTCACCTCACCTCACCTCCTGTGGGAGCGCACCCTGTGCGTGACTGCGGCGAGGCGTCGTCTCCGCTTCGTAGGTTTGTCGCGCACAGGGTGCGCTCCCACAGTGAATGGCTGGACAAAAAAAGGGCGGCCGTGGGCCGCCCTTTTGATCACACGTGGTGAGCGATCACTCCTCCGCCCCGTCACTCGCAAACGCCCCCGGTGCCGAGCCAAAATCGCCATCGGCCTGTGCAGCCATGTACGAGAACGCCGCATACACCGCCACGTTCTGCGCCAACTCCTTGGGGTCGATCTTGTCGAGCGTGTCGTTGGCGGTGTGGTGGTAGTCGAAGTAATCAGTGCCGTCCTGGACCAGCGACAGCGCGGCCATGCCCTTGCCGTGCATCTGCGACAAGTCCGAACCACCGCCGCCCGGCTTCTTGGCGTCGTAGTCCACGCCGATCGGCGCCAGCACCTTGGCGATCTGCTCGATGGCGCCGCGCGCTTCGGGCTTCACGCTGGCCGTCATCAGCCACACCTTGCGCGCGCCGAAATCCGACTCGGTGCCGAGCTGGAACTTCGAGACTTCCTTGGCATGCTTGTCGGCATACGCGCGACCGCCCCACAGGCCCATCTCTTCGTTGGCAAACGCGATGACGCGAATGGTGCGGTCCGGACGCTGCGGCATGTCGTGAATCAGTTTGCCGGCGGCCATGGCAATCGCCACGCCCGCGCCGTCGTCGATGGCGCCGGTGCCCGGGTCCCACGAATCGAGATGGCCGCCGATCGCCACGACCTGATCCGGGTGCTTCTTGCCGGTGATTTCGCCGATCACGTTGGCGCCGGTATAGCTGCCGTTGAAGCCGACATCGAGATCGAGCTTGACGCTCACCGGCTTGCCATAGCCGAGGATGCGCGTGAGCTGGTCGGCATCGGGATTGGAGAGCGCAGCCGCGGGAATCGCGTCTTTCGGATCGGTGAAGCCGGTGACGCCCGTATGCGGCGTGCGGCTATTGGCGTCGGTGCCGGCCGAGCGCAGCAGGAAGCCGGCGGCGCCCATCTTGGCGGCGATCACCGGACCACCGACGCGCACGCCCGAGCCGATGGCGTAATCCGCGCCATCCTTGTGGCGCTGCATGTGCGCATCGACGTAAACGATCTTGCCCTTCACGCTGGCGGGATCGGCCTTTTTCAGTGCATCGAGGCTATCGAAGCGCACCACTTCGGCAGTGAGGCCGCCCTTGGGCGTGCCGGCCGAGTAGCCCAGTGCGATCAGGTCCAGCGGCTGCGGGAACGGAGCCACGATGGCTGCGTGTTCGCTGCGGCGTTCCCACAGCGGATAGGTGACCTGCTCGGTATAGACCTTGTCGAAACCCAGTGCCTTGAACTTGGCGATGGCCCACTCGCGGCCGCGCTCATCGGCCGGGCCACCGGCAATGCGGGGGCCCACTTCCGTGGTCAGCGACTCGACGATCTGGTAGGCCGTGTTGTCGTTCATCGCCTTGTCGCGCAGCTGTTCGGCCGTCTTTACGGCTGCGGCGGGAACCGTGGTCTGGGTGGCGGCGTTGGCCGAGCCGATGGCAAACATCAGGCTGGCGGCGAGCAAGGTGAGCGGCAGTTGACGCATGGGGACGTTCCTTGGGCGGAAACTTCGATTATGGCCCGCATGCCTCCGGCTGCTTAGGCCAGAAGTCACGGTGCGGGGATAAAAACATCAAAAACAAAAAAGGCGCCCTGGGCGCCTTTTCCGCGCAACGTTCCTCGTCGCTTACTTCGGGTTCTGCGCCTTCAGCAGGTCGCGGATCTCGGTGAGCAACACCACGTCTGCCGGCGGAGGCGCTGGTGCGGCTTCCTCGCGGCGGGTGAGTTTATTGATCGCCTTGACCACCAGGAAGATCGCGAACGCGATGATGAGGAACTGGATCAGGGTATTGATGAAGTTGCCGTAGCCAATAGCCACTTCGGCAATCTTGTGTGCCGGATCGGTATTGTCGGCCGGCTTGAGCACCCACTTCATCTGCGAGAAATCGACGCCGCCGGTGAGCAGGCCGATCGGCGGCATGATGATCTGGTCCACCAGCGAGGTGACGATCTTGCCGAACGCGCCGCCGATCACCACACCGACCGCGAGGTCGATCACGTTGCCGCGCATGGCGAATTCTTTGAACTCTTTGAGCATGCTCATGCTTCTCTCCCTGGGCTTGATGGCAGCGACACTCTAGCTCAGGGCCGTGTGGACGCGGCATGTAGCCGCGCCCGCAAGTTCAGACGACCTTGCCCTCGAGCGTGGCCACACCGGCCAATTCGGCATGAAACCGGTCGCCGCGTTGCATCGCTGAAACACCGGCRGGCGTCCCGGTGAAGATCAGGTCGCCGGCCTTCAACTCGAACAGCGTCGAGAGCAGGGCAATGATCTCGTTCACGCTGTGCACCATGTCGCCGAGGCGGCCGTGCTGGCGCTGCTGGCCGTTCACGGTCAAGGTGAGTGCGGTATCGGCATCCAGCGTCACCTGGCTGGCCGGGCGCAGCGCGGAGACGGGCGCGGAATGATCGAAGCCCTTGGCCACGTCCCAGGGATGGCTCTTGGCCTTGGCCACGGCCTGCAGGTCGCGGCGGGTCAGGTCCAGACCCACGCCGTAGCCCCAGATCAGCGCGCCGGCTTGCTGTTCGGTCAGGTCACGTCCGCCCGCGCCCAGTGCCACCACCATTTCCACTTCGTGGTGCAGATCGTGGGTGGCTTGCGGGTAGACGACGTCGGCACCGTCGGTGACCACGGCATCGGCCGGCTTGGTGAAGAACAGCGGGGTGTCCTTGTCCACCGTCGCGCCCATTTCGCGGGCGTGCTCGGCGTAGTTGCGGCCGATGCAGAAGATGCGGCGCAGCGGGAAACGTTGGTCGCTGCCGATGATCGGCAGGCTCGGTACAGGCGGGGGAGAAATGGCGTATGACATGGGCCGAAAGGGTATCACCGCTGACCCGTCCTGCCAGTCCCCTGTCACGTCAGCTTTTTTCGATCCGGGCTTGCGAGTACAACCGGGCCGTTCTCTGCCCTCGATCAAGTCAGCCCGTGTGACAGCTGTCACCGCCTTTGGCTGATGAGGGCCTCTGGAGGCGGAAGCGTCGCTCCAGCATTGTGTATCGCATCATGGAACCGGCTCGGACCGGCAGGGAGAGCGTGTGGCGAATGCGGATCTATTGAAGGAACTGCGCATCGAGAAACACCTGCGCGAGGAGCATGGCCAGGGACCCGGTCGCTGGCCGTGGATCGTTGGCGGCGTGCTGCTCGTCTTGCTGGTCGCGGCTGGGGTGGCGTGGTTGGTGCTGGGCCGGCAGGCCATCGAAGTGCAGACGGCCCAGGCGCAGTCGCCGGTCGCCAATGCGGCGGCCGGTGCGGTGCTGCAGGCCACCGGATATGTCACCGCGCGGCGGCAGGCGACCGTGTCGGCACAGATCACCGGCACGCTGACCGACGTGCTGATTGAAGAGGGCGATCACGTGAAGCAGGGCCAGGTGGTGGCACGCCTCGATGACTCGCAGTACAAGGCCGCACTTGATGCGGCCCGTACGGCGGCCGCCGCATCGCACGCCCTGGTGTCGCAGTACCAGGTGCAGCTTGCACAGAACGAGCGCGACGCGGTGCGCAACGAAGGACTCGCCGTGAAAGGCCTGGTCGCCAAACAGGWCGCCGAGCAATCGCGCACGCTGGTGGACAGCACGCGCGCGCAGCTGCTCTCGCAGCAGCGCAGTGCGGCCTCGGCCGATGCGCAGGTCGTTGAGGCGCGGGTCAACTTCGACTATTGCGTGATCCGCGCGCCGTTCGATGGCGTGATCACCACCAAGGACGCGCAAGTCGGCGAAATCGTCTCGCCGTTCTCCGCCGGCGGCGGTTTCACCCGCACGGGCGTCGGCACCGTGGTGGACATGGATTCGCTGGAAGTCGACGTGGACGTCAACGAGGCCTATATCGGCCGCGTGGAGCCGCATATGCCGGCCGAGGCCGTGCTGGACGCCTATCCGGACTGGAAGATTCCCGCCCACGTCATCGCCATCGTTCCTGCCGCCGATCGCGGCAAGGCCACGGTGAAAGTGCGCGTGGCGCTGGAGAAGAAGGACGGACGCATCGTGCCGGACATGGGCGTGCGCGTGTCCTTCCTGGAAAAGAAGCAGGAAGCGCCGCAGGCACAGGCACCGCAGGGCGCGCTGGTGCCGACCGCGGCCATCGCGCAGCGCGACGGTCATGGCGTGGTGTTCATCGTCAGCGGCGACACCGTGCAGCAGCGCACGGTATCCCCGGCCGCCTCGAAGATCGGCGACCAGAGCCTGCTGCCGACAGGTGTGCAGGTGGGCGACACCGTGGTCGTGTCGCCGCCGGAGCCATTGAAGGACGGCGACCGGGTCAAGCTGGCGGCAAAAGCCGCGCAGTGATCCGTCTCGTCAACGCGTGATCGGATGCATCGCCTGGAGCGGTGCCAAACAATTCGCATCAGGAGCTAACGCATGAGCACGTTGATCGAAACCCGCGACCTCTCCAAGGTGTACGAGCGCGGCAARCAGAAAGTGGAAGTGCTGCATCACATCAACCTCGATATTGCCGAAGGCGATTTCCTGGCGTTGATGGGGCCGTCCGGTTCGGGCAAGACCACCTTGCTCAATCTCATCGGAGGCCTGGATACGCCCAGCGGCGGCAGCATCACGGTGGCGGGTCAGCGCCTCGACCAGCTCGGCGGTGGCCAGTTGGCGAAGTGGCGGGCGGCGCATGTGGGCTTCGTGTTCCAGTTCTACAACCTGATGCCGATGCTGTCCGCGCAGCGCAACGTGGAGTTGCCGTTGCTGCTCACCAAGCTCTCGGCCGCGCAGCGACGCAAGAACGCGTCGATCGCATTGCAGCTGGTAGGTCTGGATGAGCGCGCGACGCACAAGCCCAGCGAACTCTCCGGCGGCCAGCAACAGCGCGTGGCGATTGCCCGCGCCATTGTTTCCGATCCCACGCTGCTGGTTTGCGATGAGCCGACAGGCGACCTCGATCGCCAGTCCGCCGAGGAAGTGCTCGGGCTGCTGCGCGTGCTCAATCGCGAGCACGGCAAGACCATCGTGATGGTCACGCACGATCCCAAGGCGGCCGAATACGCGAACCACACGCTGCATCTGGACAAGGGTACGCTGGTCGAACAGGCACTGGCGTGAGGATGCGACGATGAAATATCTCCATCTCATCTGGGCGGCGCTGTTCCGGCGCAAGACCCGCACCTTGCTTACGCTCGTGTCGATCATTGCCGCGTTCCTGCTGTTTGGCATGCTCGACGCGGTGCGCACCTCGTTCAACCAGGCGGGCCAGAGCGCCAATGGCGCACAACGCCTGCAGACCGGTTCGAAACTCTCCTTCATCCAGACCTTGCCGCAATCGCTGGAATCCCAGATTGCGCAGGTGCCCGGCGTGAAGATGGTGACCTACGCGAACTGGTTCGGCGGCGCCTATCAGGACCCGCACAACCAGGTCTTCAGTTTTGCGGTGGAACCGAACTACATCGACCTCTATCCGGAGATCGAGGTGAGTGCGGCCGAGCGCAAGGCCTTTGACGATACGCGCACGGGCATCCTCGTCGGCGAAAAACTGGCCAAGCGCTTCAACTGGAAAGTGGGCGACAAGATACCGCTGCAGTCGACCATCTTCCCGGATCGCCAGGGCAGCAAGAACTGGACGTTCGACATCGTCGGCATCCTGCATTCGAAGGACAAGAAGAGCGGCGGCTTCTTCGACCAGATGCTGTTGCTGCACTGGAAGTATTTCGACGAGACCACGCCGTTCAATCGCGGCACCGTGGGCTGGTATGTCACGCGCGTCAGCGATGTGAACCAGGCCGACAAGGTGGCCAAGGCGATCGACGCGATCTCAGCCAACTCCGATCACGAGACGCGTACCCAGACCGAACAGGCGGCGACCGCCAACTGGATGAAGCAGCTGGCTGATATCGGCCTGATCGTGGGCTCGATCATGGGCGCGGTGTTCTTCACGCTGTTGCTGTTGTCCGGCAACACCATGATGCAGGCGGTTCGCGAACGCACCAGCGAACTGGCGGTGCTCAAGACGATTGGCTTCTCCAATCAGGCCGTGCTCGCCATCGTGCTGGCCGAGTCCGTACTGCTGTTGTTGCTCGGCGGTGTGATCGGGCTTGGCCTGGCCTCGCTGATCATTCCCGTCGTGAGCGCCGGCAGCGGCGGCATGCTCAACCTGCCCAGCGTGGGTGCGGGCAGCTGGATCCTGGGCCTGGTGCTGATGATCGCCATCGGACTGCTGGTGGGCGTATTGCCGGCCATGCGGGCGATGCGGCTGAACATCGTCGATGCATTGGCTGGCCGCTAAGGAGAGCGACATGAAGAATTTCCTGTTCAATCTGGGCTTGCTGATCGTGATCGCCATCGTGCTGTGGGCCTGGGTCATCCTGCCCTGGCAGGGCGTCATCGGGCTAGCCGTGGTGTTTGCCTTGTGGATGGCGTTCACCCGCAGCGGTCGGCGTGCGGCATCGGTGGCGAGCGTCGGCATCAGCACACTAACGCAGCGCATCGGCTCGTCGGCGGTCATCGTGATCGGTATTGCCGGCGTGGTTGGCGTGCTGGTCGCCTTGCTGGCGATGGGCGAGGGCTATGCGGAGACGCTGCGCAAGACCGGCAGTGCCGACACCGCCATCGTGATGCGCGGTTCATCGGCGGCCGAAGTGATGTCGGTGCTCGATCACGACAGCGTGACGCTTATTCCGCAGGCCGCGGGCATCGCCAAGGACAGCAAAGGCCAGCCCATCGCCTCGCCGGAGCTGGTGGTAGCCGCCAATCTTCCACTCAAGGGCGGCAACCCGGACGACGAAGGCAGCGTGCAGCTGCGCGGCGTCGGCGACCAGGCCTGGGCCGTGCGTCCCAACGTGAAAGTCATCGAGGGACGCAACTTTCAGCCCGGCATGCGCGAGTTGATCGTGGGCAAGGGCGCGGCCAAGCAGTTCGATGGCCTGGTGCCTGGCCATACCGTAAAACTGGGCAACCAGCAGTGGACGGTGGTTGGCGTGTTCTCGTCCGGCGATGCCATGGATTCGGAAATATGGGGCGACGCCAGCGTGGTGGCCGACACCTATCGTCGCGGCAGCAGTCGTGCGTCGGTGATGGTGCGGTTGGCCGATCCCAAGTCCTACGACAAGTTCAAGGCCGAGCTGGAAGGCAATCCGCAGTTGAAGGTGGATGTCAGCACCACCTTGGATTACTTCAGCAAGCAGTCCGAAGGCATGACCAAGGTGATCAAGGTAGTCGGCATTACGGTCGGCCTGATCATGGCCATCGGCGCCATGTTCGGCGCACTCAACACCATGTTCGCCGCAGTCGCCGCACGTGCGCGCGAAATCGCCACCTTGCGTGCGATTGGCTTTCGCGGCGTGCCGGTGGTCGTCGCGGTGATGCTGGAAACCATGTTGCTGGCGCTGATCGGAGGCTTGCTCGGTGGCTTGCTCGCCTGGGTGATCTTCAATGGCTATAGCGCCTCGACGCTCGCTGCGGGCACCGTGGGCAAATTGAGCTTCGAGTTGCGCGTGTCGCCAGCCCTGCTCTGGACAGGTCTCAAATGGGCGCTCGCCATCGGTTTCATCGGCGGCATCTTCCCGGCCATCCGCGCCGCGCGATTGCCGGTGACGACCGCGTTGCGCGAACTGTAAGAGCGGCGGTGGCGCGGCCTCACCGCGCCACCGCTTGCGAATCTGGCGGCGCCGCGCAACGCTCGCGCCGTCGGTGACGCCTGGGGAGATCGTCATGCGCAAGGGATATGCGATAGGGCTGGCCCTGCTGCCTTGGCTTGCCGGCTGTGCAAGCTATGTGACCCACAAGATCGAACATCCGGCGCGCAGCCATACGCCGTTGCAACTAGCCATCCACGACAACCTGCGGCAGCAGGGCTTTGTGCAGGCATCGATACGCACGTCCGATGGTGTGCGTATGGCCTATTGGCTGGGTCAGCCGCATGCATACGCCATGCAGGAAACCTTCAGGGCATCAGCCGATGGCTCGAGCCTCCGATGGCAGTGGCAAATGCCGCAGGCCCCGTTCGATGGTTCGCGGCTCGCAGTAAAGGGCAGCATCGTGTTGCTGCACCCGTGGGAAGGCGAGGGCGCCATGCTGGCAACCTGGGCGTATCGGTTTGCATCGTCAGGCTATGTGACGGTGATGCCGGATCTGCGCAGCCAGGGTGATTCTGACATCGCACCAGTCGGCTACGGGCCGCGTGAAGGCAAGGACGTGGCCGAGCTGGTGCGCAGCCTTCGTGCATCGGGGCGGTTGCCGTCGCCGCTGTATTTGATGGGCGTGTCCTATGGCGCCACCGCAGCGGTGTTCGCGGCCGCTGAGCTGGACGATGTCGATGGTGTGATCGCGCTGGAGCCATATGGCAATGCGGCCGACGTCATTCGTCGCGCGCCATCGACGGGCTTGTTCGGTCCGCGCTGGTTAGGTCATGCCATAGGTGGATCCAGCGTGGATGCGGCCATTGCGCGTGCATCCAGCGATCTGGGCGTCGATCTGGAGCACATCGACACCGCCAGCGCGTTGCGACATGCACCCTGCACCTTGATGTTGCGTGGCGCCAGCGATCCGCTCGTGTCGGCGACAGCCTTGAAAGCACTGGCCGCCAGTTCACCGCAGGCGCGCTATGTCGAAGTCCCGAGCGAAAATCACCTCAGCCTGCCGTTGCGCACGGACCGCCTGATGCAACCCTTGCTCGACTGGATGCATGCCTTGGCATCACCTCACACGGCATGCCCAACCTTCACGCCGCTGCCGGCGTCGGAAAGTGCGGGCTCTGGAAAAGCGCTGGAGATCAGCGGCGCTGGCGCGCCAAGGTGATGGCGCCCACGCCCAGCAGGATGATGGCCATGCCGATCAAGTCATACGGCCCCACGCTTTCACCAGCGAGCAACACGCCGAACAGCACGGCCACTGGCGGGTTCACATAGGCGTAGCTGGTCGCCAGTGCGGGCCGCGCGTGCTTGAGCACATATAGGAAGGCACTGAACGCGATGATCGAGCCGAACACCGCAAGATAGACCAGCGCTGCGGTGGCGCGTGCGGTGGGATGGGCTGGCAGCTGTTCGCCGCTGGCGAAGCCTACGATCAACATGGCCACGCTTGCGCAGAGCATTTGCGCCGCCGTATTCATGGGGCCAGCCGGCATATCCTGACGACGGCTCCAGGTCGCGCCGAAGGCCCAGCTCATCGCGGCCACGAGCAGCGCGATCGCACCGATACGCGAACCGGAAAGTCCGGCGCCAAGGTTGAGCACGATCACGCCCACGAAACCGATCACCAGGCCAATGGCTTCGCGGCGCGTCGGCCACTCCCGATAGAGACCCGAAAACAGCGCCGCGAACAGCGGCATGCTGGCCACCGCCACGGCGGCAATCCCCGAACTCACCCGCTGCTCGGCGAAGCAGACCAGGCCATTGCCAACGCCGAGCAGCAAGAACCCGGTGATGGCCGCATTGCGCCACTGACGCGCCGTGGGCAGCGCCACGCCGCGCAGGCGAAGGAAGGCAAACAGCGCAACGCCGGCGCCCAGAAAACGAATGCCCGCAAGCAGGAAGGGCGGGTAGCTTTCCAGGGCATAGCGGATGCCCAGGTAGGTCGAACCCCAGATGATGTACAGCGCAAACAGCGCCAACGGCACCAGCACGCGGGTGTCGGCAAAGGGCGCGGTCGCCGCGGGGGCGACGGAGGTGGTCGTGGTATCTGTCATGGCAGGCTGCGCGGGGAGCATCGCGGGGTGGATGCCGCTCATAGTTTACAGGCACAAGCAACATAGTCCGGGCGCAGCGGCGGCAGAAGCGAGGCTTCCGCAAGGCAGGGTTGAGCGCTGCTCAAGTCAGGCGGCTGAGCGCTTGCCCTGCTGACGGCCGCCACGCTGTTCGYTGGCAAGCAGCTCGCGCTTGCGTTCCACGCCCCAGCGCCAGCCGCCGAGCGAGCCATCTTCGCGGACGATGCGGTGGCACGGCACGATCAAGGCGAGCCGGTTGTTGCCGCAAGCATTGCCGATGGCGCGGGCAGCTCGAGGCATGCCCAGTTCCGCGGCCAATTCGCCATAGCTTTTGGTGGTGCCGGCGGGGATGCGCGTGAGTGCATTCCACACCCGCCATTGGAAGGCCGTGGCGGCGACATCGAGCGGCGGAAGATCCGGTGCATCCGTGGTGCTCCAGCCCAGTTCGCCGGCGATGCGCGCGATCACCGCGTCCAGCCATTCTTCGCGGCCGGCATCCACGCGTTCGCGGGTTGCGTGCGGGAACTCGTCGGCGAGCCGCTGCTCCAGTTCCGCATCGGTATCGCCCAGCGTTACCGAGCAGATGCCGCGTGAAGTGGTGGCGACCAGCAGGCGGCCCAGGGAGGTCTCGGTGGTGGTGTAGCGGATCGCAGCGCCCGCGCCGCCGGCGCGATAACTGGCGGGCGTCATGCCGAGCAGCCGGTCGCTATGTTCGTAGACGCGGCTGCCCGAACCGAAGCCGGCGTCGTAGACCGCATCGGATACCGCCGCGCCTTTGCGCAGTGCCGTCTTGAGCTGGCCGAAACGGCGCGCGCGATGATATTCCGCCGGACTCATGCCGTAGCGACGCCGAAACGCCCGCTGCAGATGGCTGGGACTGAGCTTGGCAACCTCGGCAAGATCCTGCAGGGTCGGCGCTTCGTCGGCGCGTTCCAGCAGCAAGCGGACCTGTTCGAGGGTGGATTCGTTGGTGTGGCGGGTCGTCATGGTGGACCTCCGAAGAACCGATGAGTCCAGCCTAGTGCCAGTCTGCCTGGCCAGCCATCCGGATCTTGCGCGGCTAGTCTCCTGGGTGCGTGACGCAGCACCAGCGTCGTCGGCGCCGACGCTTCAGGACTTGCTGATTGCCGGACGGCCCGCAGGCCGGATCATCAATGCGCGACGTGATGCGTGCGCTGCAGCACCACAAATTCGCCTTCGATGACTTCGGGCTTGTGGCTGCGCGTGCCCACAGGCGACACGGCACTGCGCTTGCGCGACCATTGGCGTAGCGCGAATACCACAGCGCCTCCAACGAGCAGCACGCTCGCTACCACGAGACCAAACACCAGCAAGATGCCCACCACGGCGAGGCCCACGAGCAGCGACAAAGCGCGGACCAGGGGATGGCGGGAGCGACGCGGCATGGGCAGTGAAAAGCGCATGTGTTAAAAATCCGTGTGGTAAAATCAACGACTTACGTGCGTAACGATGGGGCCTTAGGGCGAAAGAGGCAAGTGCCGATGGATACAGCAACACCCGACCAGGCGCTTTGCCGACTGGACGATATTCCCGATGGCGGCGCCATCGCGGTTGATGCCGTGCTGCGCGACGGCGAGGAGAACGTGATCGTGCTGCGTCGCGATGACGCGGCGTATGCCTATCTCAATATTTGTCCGCATGCCGGACGCCGCCTGGACTGGGCGCCGGGCAAGTTCCTGATCAAGGACAACTTGCTGATCTGTGCGGCGCATGGCGCGTCGTTCCAGGATGTCGATGGGCTTTGCATCGGCGGCCCGTGTCGCGGCGAGCACTTGCGCAGCGTGGGCGTGCGCGTCACCGACGGCGAGGTGTGGCTCGACGGCTAAGAATGTCGATGCATTCGCAGGCGAGGTGGCCCGGTGACTATTCGGGCCCAAAGCCTTACTCGACGATCTTGTCGAGATTGCTGTTGAAGTTGTCCAGGTCGCGATCGCTGGTGAGCGAGTAGAGCGAGTAGCGCCGGCCCAGGCTCGCGCCGCCGTCACGGATCAGCGGATCCCAGACAAAGGCGGCGCGCGAAAGCGTGGAGCGGGGCAGCATCAGGTCGAACGGAATCGACACATAGATGCCCTTGTCGAAACTGCCTTCGCCAAACTGCGCCGCCGACACATTGGTCTTGGTCGCATACGCACCCATGCGCACGCCGTTGCGGAACTCGCGCGACACGTCGACCGTCGCACCCCAGTCGCCAGCCAGATAGCGACCGGCGCTCACCGCGACTAGCACATCCTTGTAGCCCAGGTCGAAATAGCCGGTGACGTGGCCGGTGACCACGTGATAACCGCGGAACGAGAAGTCCTGGTCGTAGCCGCGCTGCTTGACCCAGTTGATGTCCGAGCCGATCGCCCAGCGCTCGCCAAMCGGGCGATAGAGCACTTCGCCGCCCACGCCGCCGAACATGCTCTCCAGCATGCCGGCATACGCCATGCCGTAAAGATCGTGGCCGAGCTGTTGCGTACCAGTCAGCTGGAAGACCGGCATGGTGACGGTCGAGCTGGTGATGTACTTGCGCACATCGGTACGCACGCGCGGCAGGTCGCTGGGTGCGTCGTATTTGAACTTGTCGTAGTTGTCGAGCAGATCCACCGACGCCACACCGCTCCACCAGAGGTTGGGCGTGAAGTGGAAATCGAGGTTGTAGACGGCGGCGATCTGATAGAGCAGGAAGGCGTCCGGGCCGCCGAGATTTTGCGCGTAAACCAGTGCAAAGGACTGGTCGAAACGCTTGGTCGGGGCGTGGTAGAGCACGTCATCATTGCGCGGTGTCGGCGCGTTTTGCTCCACGCTCTGGCGGAATTCACCCAACGTGATGTCGTGGTTCAACAGCTCATCGAAACGTTGGCGGTTGACGCTGGTTTCCGCCGTGGTGAGGCCTTCCTGCTGCGAGGCGATGGTGAACCAGTCGACGCCGGCGCCAAGCGCGTTGTCGAGCACGCGCGCCGCACGGCCCACGCTTTTGGCGCTGTAGAAATAGGTCTCCTGCTCGCCTTTCACCACCACTTCGCTGCCGCGGCGGGTGATGCTCGACACCTGGATGCCCGCGTTGTCGCGAAGTGTTCGCGCGACGTTCGCCCAGTCGACCTCTTCCGGCGTCTGCGTCACGGGTGCGGTGTTCTGCTTGGGCGGCGCCGGATCCAGCAACTTCGTCGGTCCGGTGCCTTCGGCCATATTGGCGTGCAGTGTCAGTCCGAACATCACCGTGTTGCCGCGCTCGATCGCCACGCTCAGATCGAGGTTGCGGCCGGGACGAAACACAGCGCCGACGTTGACCGGCGAGCTCTGCTTCTGATTGTTGTGCTGCGGCTCGTGCTGATAGTTGTTGCCGTCGTACTCGGCCTTGAGCACCAGCCAGTCCCACGGCGTCTGGTAGCTGATGCCGCCAAACAGTGCTGCCGGGCCGCGGAAATAACGATTGCTGGAGAACTTGCCGGTGCCGTCGCTATCGCTCGGGCGCACATCGAACTTGTCGCTGATGATGGACAACGGATTGTTGATGTCGCCGCGCGCACCGACATAGCCCCAGCCCATGCCCAGGCTGGCGTCGATCGGCCCGAAACGCTTGTTCATCACCACGTATTCGCCGGCGAACAGACCGGTGCCGCCGATATCGCGGGCACCCACGCTGAGGTCGGGCAGGTAATGGCTTTCGCTCCATAGACGTATCTTCACGTCGATGGATTTGTCCTTGTAACTCTGGCTACCGCTCAGTGATTCCGGGCCATACCGGCGATTGCTCACCGCGGTGTAACGGAAGATGCCTTCCAGCCACGGCAGCGGTTGCAACGAAACGTTGTAGCGGTCGTACGGCTGGACATGGCTGGCCGTCAGCGCCACTTCGCCATCGTCGGCCATGCGTGCGGTGGGCGTCTGCCACAGGCCGACGCCGCCAAAATCACTTTGCGTGGGAGCGTTGTCGGCATACGCCGTGCCCATCAGCAAGCAGCCAAGCAAGGGCAGCAGGCAACCGCAACGCCGCCGCAACTGGGTGCGGCCTCGGGGCGTGGTGATGATCCCCGAGGGACGTCCTGTCCGCTTGCGCATTATCGATCGCCTTCCGCCGCAGCTAGCGGCTGGGTCGCCAGAAAGGCGGCCAATGCCTGGTTGAGCTCCGGCGACACGCCATGCAAGCCGGTTTCACGCAGTGGCACGTAGATCACCGCTCCTGGCGCCAATGGCATGGATGGGCCGCGATTCCACAGCCCCGCGCCCTGTTTCGTGATGCGGCCATCGGGCTGGATCACGAAGATCCAGTCACCATCGGCCACATTCGACGGTTTGCAGGCGTCGAGATAGTCCTGCGCGTTTTGCATCGGCACGAACGGCAGCACGCAACGCTGGTTCACTGCGCCGACCACCTGGATGGTGGTTGGGCGACGGGGATAAAAAAGCGTGTYGCCTTCGCCCACAGGCCGATTTTCGACGGCGTTCACTTCCACCGAGCGCGGGTCGAGCAAGGCCACTTCACGCCCCGTCACGGGCATCGGCTGCAACCAGTCGCGCAGCGAAGCGAGGGTGTCGGCCAAGGCGGTACGGTTATCGCGCAACGCCTGCAGCCGCGCGCTATCCAGGTCAAACAGGACGCCTGCCTTCAGGCGCGACTGCTCCACCTGAAGCGACGGTCGCTGCCACGACGCGCCCAGCGGATACGCATCGGCACCCAAGGGGCTGGCCAGCGCGCCATCGCTCAGGCGCGCGTGACCGGAAAGTTGCTTCAAACCGGGAGCGGTTACGGCGCCCGTGATCTGGACGTCCACTGCATGCGCGGCGAGCGGGCAGATCATGGCCGCAAGCAGCATGTATCGGCGCATCACGATTTGCTCCCGCGATACGGGCGCAACTGCACCAGCTTGATCGTCATGCCAGGCATGACTTCCTGTTCGCTCATCCACACGAAGCCATCGCTGGGGTCGACCCAATAGCGATTGCTGACGCGAAGGCCGGCTACCTTGGCGGAAACTTCTTCGGTCACCAGCAAGACGCGATGCGCCGTGCCGAGGATGTCGATGCTGGTTTCACCTGCGGGCTTGAGCGTCGCGTGCACCGGAATGCCGTAGCGATAACCAGGCGACCAGTCGTCGATGCGGTCGTAGCTGGTGGCGGCGCCAAGCGTTTGCAGCCCATGGACGAAAGGATCGTTGGCACGATCGATACGGCTGCCGTCGAGATTCTGTGCGAGACCGATGGTCTGCACCACGCGACCGTGTTCCAACACCAGGGCCACGCCGCTCGTGCCGTACCAATACTGGCGAGCACCGACGACATTGCCGAGGATGAGAATCGCATCGCCATGCGCGGTGATGGCGCGCAGCTGGAAATAGGGCTTGGCCTGCACCTGTTCGATGGTGGGCGAGAGCTTCGGCGTGCCTTGCCAAACCAGCTGCAAGGTGTCCACGGTGGAACGCGAGACGCTGGTGCATCCGGCGAGCAGAAGGCCGGATGCCGCAACCACCGCGAGCCGCTCCCCGCATCGGCGCGCGAACGAACGATGCCCCCGCGCGGGACGCAAGGGCATCGCAAAGGCCGGCTTGCGCCGGCCGTTGTTCGGGCGCCGCGACAACATCAGTGGTCGAGGTTGTACGAGGCGTTGGCCGCGTTGCTGATGATGCCGGTCAACGGCAACAACTGGGACAGGAAGCGGTTCCAGCGCGTCACGTCGGCAGGCCCGACGAACACCACATCACCCGGCCTCACCTTGAACTGGTCCGCCAGGATGAAGGCATCCGGCGAGCGCGCATCCAGCTGATAGACCGTGCCCCTGGCCATGTCCAGACCCTCGATGCCGCGGATCACGTACACCGCCTTGCCCTTGGAGGTTGACGGATTGAGTCCGCCGGCACGGCCCAGCGCCTGGGTCAGGGTGAGGTTGGAGGTCTTGAAGGTGAGCGCCATCGGGCGATTCACTTCGCCAATGACGTAAACCTCGTGGTGGTCGTTGTACGGCAGAAACAGTCGGTCGCCAGGCTTGAGGTAGACATCCTGAGCCATCGACTTGTTGGTGTTCAGCGCATCGAGGTCGATACGGTAGTCGTGACCGTCACGCGATAGCACCAGGCCAGAGAGATCGGCCTGCTCGGTGTTGATCGTTGCCGCGCCCAGTGCTTGCGCCAGCGTGGTGGGAATAGCGGTGATCGGCTGCGGATCGGTCTTGACGAAGGCGCCCTGGAAGGTGACGCGCTGGCTGCCATAACCGATGACATTGACGTCGACCTGCGGCTTTTCCACGTACTTGGCCAGCTTGTCGCTGATGGCTTTGCGCAGTTCCTCGATGGTCAGGCCAGACACCTTCAGTTCGCCCACATACGGGTAGAACAACGTGCCATCCGAACGCACGAGACGACCGTTGGCGAGGGTCTGTTGCTGCGGGCCGGCGGGCGAAGTCAGCTCCGGGTGATCCCACACCGTGATGTACAGCGTATCGCCCGCGCCGATGCGATACGACTCGGGCTTGTAAGCAAGCAGCTCCGACGGCAGCGCCGCTGCAGCGAGCCCGGCCTTGTCCATCGCCAGCTGCTTGGGCGTGATGGGCACGATGTCGACGCGACTGTTTTCGTCCTCACTGCGCGTCATGCTGTGAGTGGACATGTGCTGGCCGGGAGCCCAAATGCACCCGTGCAGCAGGAGGGTCGCGGCGGCAAGCGCCACGGCAGTGCGTACGTTCATGACTTCGGTTTCTTTGAGTTACAGACAGCACACATCCATGCCGGACGAATCCAGCATGGATGTGCCGTGTACTGCGGAGTGGTTAGTGGGTGCCGGTGGTGCCGGTCGTACCACCCGTGCCACCGGTGCCGCCCGTGCCACCGCCGGTGCTCGGCGGGGTGTTCTGGTTACCGTGGCTATCGCTGCCACCGCCGGCAACGGCCGTGGCGACTGCGGCTGCGCCAAGTACGGCAGCGCCAACATAGGCAGCCGTCAGGGTGCCGGCGGCGGCGCCCGAAGCACCGGCTGCGCCAGCCTGCGGGGCTGCTTCCGGAGCAGGAGCAGCCGGGGCCGGAGCGGTCTGGGCAAAGGTCTGGCCGATCATGGCCGTCATCAAAACGACTGCAAGCAACTTCTTCACGAGAACTCCATTCTGGTGGTCATTCGGGCACATCTAAACACAACCTTACCGGAAAATGAACGGGACGATCCTGATTCCCGATCGGTGACGGCCATCAAACTTGTGGCTATGATTGTAAGCTGAGCGCAAGAGTAGTGTTGCTATTTTGTGATCTGATTCACTTGACGGGTAAGGTGTTGCGCCTCCCGTCCAGATAACAAGATCGGCATACGACGCGTTTTTACAGGGGCCTGCCAGAACGACAAAGCTCGCGCTAGCGCGAGGCTTGCGCTTGGGCAGTGGATGCGTATCGGAAGAGTTGGTGTTTGTGTTCAAACGGATTTTGATCGTCTGCGTGGGGAACATCTGCCGTAGTCCTACGGCCGAGTACTTGTTCCGTCATCACCTTTCCACGGCTGGTGCTTCCATCGAGAGCGCCGGCCTGGGCGCGTTGGTGGGCAAGCCGATGGATGCACAGGCCTTGCAGATTCTTGGCGAACACAGCGTGGATGGCGGCGAGCACCGTGCGCGGCAAATCAGCACATCGATGCTGCGCGATGCTGACCTCGTACTGGCCATGGAGCGCGAACACGTCGCCAGCCTGATGCGCATGGCGCCCGAGGCCAGCGGCAAAGTGATGTTGCTGGATCGCTGGGGGCGAGGCGGCGACATTCCTGATCCGTATCGCCAGAGCCGCGAGGCTTTCGAACACGTCTACCAACTGATCGATCGTGCTGTGCAGAGTTGGTTGCCGTATCTGCGTACGTAGTGACGCGTGGAACCGGTAAGAAAGCGCCTTTAAAGCAGTATCGGAGAGTTCCGATATAAGGCCTCGCGAATTTCATCCATCCTAATCTGACCTTCCTGGACTAGCTCAGCATGACCGCAACACAGACCGCCGCGCCGCAAGACGACGAAATCGACCTGCGCGAACTGCTGGGCACGCTGCTTGATCACAAGTGGCTGATCGGTATCGTTACCGGCGTGTTCTTTGTGCTCAGTGTGGGCTATGYGGTGCTCGGCACGCCGATCTACGAAGCCGATGCGTTGGTGCAGGTGGAACAGAAGGTGCCCAATCTACCCGGCCTGAGCGCGATTACGCAGACGCTGGGCGCCTCCAGTTCGGAGGCAACTACCGAGATCGCTCTCATCACCTCGCGCTCCGTGATTGGCAAGGCGGTGGGTGAGCTCAACCTGCAGATCGAAGTGGCGCCTTACCACTTTCCGATTTTTGGCGGTTGGGCCGCGCGTCACTACGTGCCGGACCAGCCCACCGACGTGGCGTCGCCACTCATGGGTCTTAGCCGTTACGACTGGGGCGGCTCCAAGCTAGACATCTTCCAGTTGAAGGTGCCTGCGTCGCTGCAAGAGAAGAAGCTCGTGCTCATCGCAGGTGAGCACGGCAATTACTCGCTGTACTACGGCGGCGACGTGATGCTGACCGGTCAGGTGGGCACCGTGGCGACTGGCCATGGATTCACCATGCAGGTGCGCGAGCTGCGCGCCAATCCCGGCACGCACTTTGCCGTCGTGCATCACACGGCGCTTGCCGTGATCAATCAATTGCAACTGGATATCAACGCCACGGAGCAGGGTAAGGACTCCGGCATCATCCAGCTCATGTACGACAACGAGGATCCGGAGTTGGCTGGCCAGCTGCTGGATCATGTGAGCCAGGCTTACGTAAAGCAGAACGTCGAGCGCAATTCTGCCGAGGCCGCCAATAGCCTTCAATTTGTACGCGAGCAACTTCCGCGTATCCGTCAGGATCTGGACAAGGCGCAGACCGCATTAAACGCCTTCCAGACCAAGGCGCATTCAGTCGATATCACGCTGCAGACCAAAGGCCTGCTGGATCAAGTCGTCGCCATCGAGACGAGCATCCAGCAGTTGCGCATGCAGCAGGCCGACATGGAGCGACGCTTCACCGCCGAACATCCCGCCTATAAGGCATTGCTTGAACAGATTGCGCAGCTTCAGGCACAGAAAAACGGCATCGATAAGCAGGTGGGCGGCTTGCCCGACACACAGCAGGAACTGCTGCGCCTGACCCGCGACGTCGAAGTCCTCAATGCGACCTACACCGGTCTGCTCAATCAGGCACAGCAGCTCGATATCGCGCGTGCGGGCACCGTAGGAAATGTACGCGTGATTGATCCCGCATCTGTGGATATCTCCAAGCCGGCCAAGCCAAAGAAGGCGCTGGTTGCCCTTGGTGGCACCTTCCTCGGCGGTCTCCTGGCGGTGGCCTTTGTGCTGGTGCGCCAGATGCTGAGCCGCGGCGTGGAAGATCCAACCGCGATCGAACAGCTGGGCCTTTCCGTTTATGCATCGGTGCCCAGCAGCGTGGCCGAGAAGCAGAGCTTCCTGCAGGGACGTCGCGGGCGCGCGGACGGCAAACAGAAATTGCTGGCGGTCAATGCTCCGGCCGACCTGGCCGTGGAAGCACTACGCAGCCTGCGCACAAGCTTGCACTTCGCGCGCATCGAAGCGAAGAACAACATCCTCATGATCTCCGGCGCCAGCCCGGGGGCCGGCAAGACGTTCATCTCGTCCAACCTGGCCGCGGTGATCGCAAAAGGTGGGCAGCGCGTGCTCCTGATTGACGGCGACATGCGCAAAGGTGCGCTTCACACGGTGATTGGCGGGCGTCCCGATAAGGGATTGTCTGAATTGATCGCCGGCCAGCTTTCGTTGGAAGATGCCCTGCGTACAGTGGGCGACGTCGAAGGCCTGCACTTCATCTCGCGCGGCAAGGCGCCGCCGAACCCGTCCGAACTGCTGATGCACGTGCGCTTCGCAGACCTGCTCGAAACGCTCAAGCCGAAGTACGACCTGGTGATCATCGATACGCCGCCGATTCTCGCAGTGACCGACGCCGCGATCATGGGCCATCACGTTGGCACCAGTCTGCTGGTGATCCGTTTTGGCCTTAACCAGGCGCGCGAGATCGCGCTCGCCAAGCAGCGTTTCGAACAGAACGGCGTGCAGATCAAGGGCGCGGTATTCAACGCCGTTGAACGCAGGAGCACGGGCTACTACTCGTACGGCTACTACGAGTACAGCAGTAGTCCCRCGTAAGCAGGTTCGAGAAAATTCTTGTGGGAAATTGTGACCGGGCCTGCGGGTCCGGGTAGTACGAACAGTCTATTGGTTGCTTGACGTGCGATCAGTGATGATCTCGCGGCTCTTTCACGGGGGGAGTGAATGAGGGGCAATGAAAGCAAGTGGCGCAGCCCGAAGGATGGGCGGTCTTGCGCTGGTGATCCGCAGCAGTGTCTAACGTGGTGCTGCCGTGAGAACACGTCGGTCGCAGACAGCTACATGGATGGAGTGCGGTAATGTTGACGATTCCAGGTCTTCCGCAGCTGAAAAGAGCGGAATCCCATTTCTTTTCGAAATACGCGGCACTTCTGGACATCACGCTGCGAGTGAGCGATGTATTCGTCATCACTCTGGTGGCGTTGGCAGTTTATCGCCTGGAGTTCGGAAATCTTGAGATGGGCCTTCACTACGTCTCCGGTTTGATACGGACGGTCTTGCTGGTGCTGGTGATCTTTCCTGCCTTGGGTCTCTACCGTAGTTGGCGAGGAGAAAGCCGACTTCGCGAAATAGGGCGGCTTTGGATGGCGTGGTCAGCCACGATGGCTGTGCTCCTTTCCATGGCCTGGGCCCTTAAGACGACAGGCTCGTATTCACGTGTGGGTGCCGGTACATGGTTCATTGCCGCCGGGGTGCTCTTGACGATCGATCGTCTGGCACTGCGCTGGCTTCTTGGACACATCCGTATACGCGGCGTGGATTCGCGTCGCGTGCTTGTTATCGGAAGTACCCAGGCTGGACAGCGCATCGTAGCCGCTGCGCGCAACAGCGCGTGGTTGGGCCTGGATGTGCTTGGCTACATTAGTACTCCCTATGATCAGGCCGAGATCACAGGAGTGCCTCATCTCGGTGAGCTGCCTGATCTCGCGCCGATTGTCAGCGAATGCGCCCCGGACCAGATATGGATCGCGCTGCCCATGCGCGCCGAGGAAACCATCCAGAAAATACTGCAGCTGACCCTGGATACGCCTACGACGATTCGCCTGGTACCCGATTTCTTCGGTTATGAGCTGATCAACCACCATGCTGCAGCTGTTGCGGGCGTGCCTGTGATCACCCTGCGTTCCAGCAGGGTCGAAGGCCACGCTGGTTTGTGGAAGGCAGTAGAGGATCGTTCAATCGCTCTTCTTCTTGTGGCAGTCCTCGGACCGCTCATGATGCTGATTGCGCTTGGCGTCAAACTTAGTTCCCCAGGCCCCGCCATCTACAGACAGAAGCGCCACGGACTCGGCGGCAAAGAATTTGAAGTGATGAAGTTTCGCTCGATGCGAGTGCATTCGGAAACACCCGGGAATATTACGCAGGCCAAGCGCAAAGATTTCCGTGTTACTCCCTTTGGTCGATTTTTGCGAGCGAGCAGCCTCGATGAGCTCCCCCAGCTCATCAACGTGCTGCGCGGCGACATGTCTATCGTGGGCCCGCGACCGCATGCCGTGGAGCACAACCATCAATTCAGCGAAAGATTGCGCGGGTACATGCAGCGTCACGGCGTTAAGCCAGGCATGACGGGGCTTGCACAAATCCAGGGATTTCGCGGCGAGACGGATACGCTAGAGAAGATGGCGAAGCGCGTCGAATGCGACATTTCCTATATCAAGCAATGGTCGATTTGGCTCGATATAAAAATCATCATTCGAACCCCCTTGGTTCTGCTGAGGGGAAAGAACGCGTACTGAGCATGCTCGGCACAACGGCTCGTCGGCCGTTGATGTCGTTAGACCAACAGATTCGTTGACTCGCACGATTTCTGGACCTGCGAGTTGTTCATTGGCAGGCGGAATTCCATGAAAGTGTGCAAATTGTTGGCGCAGGCGGGCCTCGCGTTGCTGGCTTCATGGCTGGCGCTTCCTGCACTTGCCCAAGTGTCGACGAAGTTGGTCGGCGTAGGTGTTCACTCAATCGGCATCGGCGCTGATGCGCAGACGAGTCAGTTGGATCTGGTGCAGAGGGCCGGCCTTGGTTCCGTGCGCACCGACGCGGCTTGGAAGTACGTGGAGCAAGTCCAGGGACAGATGGCAGTGCCGGCGTCTTGGGATCATTTCGTGGATGAAGCCCTGAAGCGCGGTATCCAGCCAGTGCTCATCCTTGACTATGGAAATCCGTCTTACGACGGCGGTGACAAGCCGCGCTCTTCGGAGGCTATTGATGGCTTCGTCCGTTACGCGCAATTCGTCGTTCGTCACTTCCATGGGCGCGTGAAGACGTTTGAGATTTGGAATGAGTGGGACAACCATACCGGTGGTTTCCCTGATGGAAGCCCCGAGGACTATGCGGCTTTCTTTAAACGCGTCTATCCCGCGCTGAAAGACGCCTTTCCTGATACACGATTTTTGGTCGGGGCGGGTGTAAAGCCGGGATGGTATGAAAGATTGGCCAAACTCGGCGTGCTGCAACAAGCCGACGGGATCGCAGTTCATCCCTACAACTATCAGAAGGGTAGCCTGCTCGGGCCAGAGGACGTGGCGGTGAATATCCGCGCCCTGCAGGCAAGGCTTTCGAGAATGACAGGCAGGCCGAGCATCGACTTCTACATCACTGAGATCGGCTGGCCAACCAATACAGGACGATTCGGCACGCCCGAGTCCGTGGTGGGCGGTTTTGCCACTAGGGTCACTGCGCTACTGATGTCCTTGCCGTATGTCCGCGGGGTCTGGTGGTACGACCTCGTCGACGATGGAGCCAACCCTGCCGACAAAGAAAGCCGTTTCGGTTTGCTGCGGCAAGACTACTCACCCAAGCCGGCCTATCTCGCCATGGCGAAGATCGCGGGCTTTGTTCGGAGTCACGATCTTGAGCTCAGTGAAAAGTCCGAACTGAGAGAGGGTTTTGTAGCGATTCGCCTGCTTGCCGCCGATGGGCCGGAGCAAGGGTTTCTTGCTTGGAATGCAGGCTCTGGGGCTGGGTCAATTCAGATCGAGTGTGATCCCAAGGACGGGCCAAGAGTAAAGGACGGCAGCTCGAACCTGTTGCATCTGACGCAAGAGCCGATCCTGGTGCCCGTGGACAAAGGAGTTTGTAGTGAACGTCCTCTCTGATGCGCCGTAGTCGAGGCGCTTGTAAGTCCATCCTCACTTTTGATGTGCAAGAGCGCTAGCAGGTCTAAGTCGATGTCATTCTTGGTTGTACTTGCCTTGATCGCCGGGCTGCCAGTGGTTCCGCGACGGTGGCGCATCGCAGCTATCTTGCCGAGCAGCATTCTGCAGATCTATCCGCCTGGGTTGGGCCTAGGCGACTCTCCTGTATCTCTCGTCTTTGTTTTGTCGTGCTCATTTTGGCCCGACGCTATTAGGGAGGCGAGGTCAATCATCAACTTCCGGCCGACGCTCGCGCTGCTGGGACTAGTGTTGGTGACGATTCTTAGCTTTAGTTGGTCGGTCGATCTGCACCTTGCTCTTGCCGCACTAAGCAATCTACTCGGCTTTCTCATTGTCTACGCAGGTTTTACCGCGCAGTCACGCCGCGGTGCAGAGTGGATCGTCCGTGGCACGAGGCTGATGGCGTTGGCCGCCCTTTTCCTCGCTTTCAGCGTTGTTGCCTTTCGCTTGCTGCCTCTGGTGAAGATGGGCTTCCTTCAATCACCGCTAGGCAGCATTTTCATTAACGCAAACGTGCTCAACGAGCTCTTTTTGGATGGCAAGAACAACGTTTTCGACCCGCTGAAGTCAGGAGGCTTCGGCTTTGTCAACGCCAACGTTGCTTCGACGGAGCTTGGCATGTTGGCCATGATGCTTTTCGGTGTGTCGCGCGCCTACGGTGACCGCCTGCTGCTAATCAGCTCGATTGTCTTGATAGGGGTGATTCCGTTTACGGGCTCCAAGGCGGGGATCATGCTGATCGGAGCAATGTGTGGTTTGCTCTATCTGCTGTACTTGTTCCGAAAGGGTGGTGTGGCACAAGGATTCCTGGCTATCAGCGGAGGGCTCGTCATTCTGCTGCTCCTCGGCTTGCTGGGCCCCATTGAGACAAGAAGCTCGGCAGCTGGCTTCGGTAGCGAAGTGCAAGGCACGACGGATACTCGCTTCCTGATCTGGGAGTTTGCAGTGAGCAGCCTGGCGAAGAGTCCGTTGCTTGGCCAGGGTTTTGGAGGCTGGCAGGCCACGTTTCCAGCGTACGCGCGGCAGGTGGGGCTTTCGCCCAATTTTCCGCCGCACAATACGTTTCTCTATCTCTGGTCGCAAAGCGGCATTCTGGCGATGCTTCTGGGCTTGTGCTTCGCCGTCGCCGTGTTGAAGCGAGCGTTTGCGCAGATCAGGCACGTGGATGATGAGTGCCGAGGCCTCGCTTTGGCTTTGGGGATGGGCTTTCTCTGGCTGACGTCTCAGGGCCTGGGTGAAAACCTTGGTCTGCTGGGTGAAACGCATATGGCGCCGGTGTTGGCCGCCATGATGGCGTTGTTTCGCGCGCGCCTCGTGGCATTTGACGCCAAGACGGACCGAAATAATGCGTAATGTCGCTATCTACCGGCACCAACTGTTTAAGCGGTCAGAGCCCTTCATTGCGGAGCAGGCCAAGCACCTTGTTGGCGTTTCCCCCTTGCTCATAGGGCGAGAACGGCTTGGCCCGGGTCACTCTTCTCTGAAGAGCGTCGCACTTGCGGACTTTTGGCCCAAGGGCAGCTTGCTGCGCCGGGTGAATCATGCCGTCACGATGAATCCCGAGCCGGTCACAAGATTGCTTCGGGACAGTGGCACCGAACTTATTCATGCCCATTTCGGCGTGGATGCTGTGTACGCGGAACGCGTGTCCTCCCGAATGTCGGTGCCTCTGGTCACGACATTCCACGGGTTCGACGCCACGGCAAGCGTGAGGGCTCATCTGCATTCGCGCTCACCTGCCCGGATGAATTATCTGTTGCGACGCAAAGTCCTTGCTCGCCGTGGCGACGTGTTTCTCTGCGTTTCAGAGTTCATTCGCGGCAAAGTGCTGCAGCTTGGGTTTCCCGAGGCCAGAACACGCGTTCATTACATCGGCGTAGACACCGACGGCATCACGCCGGGGCTGAAATCGCCTGTCCCCCTCATCCTCCACGTGGGTCGCCATGTGGAGGTGAAGGGCGTCGATACTCTGCTGAAGGCCTTCGCATCGCTCGCAGGCCGTCATCCCGAGGCAGAACTACATCTGGTTGGGGACGGTCCTCTCCAATCGTCACTTCGTTCCATGGCTAACTGGCTCGGCCTGGGCCATCGAGTCCGTTTTCTTGGTGCTCGCTCACACGCGGAAGTAGTGGAGATGATGCGACGCGCCTGGGTGCTTTGCCTGCCGAGCAACACCACTCAAGCCGGAGAGACGGAAGGCTTTGGCATTGTCCTTCTGGAAGCCGCGGCAGCGGGCATTCCTGTTGTTGCTAGCAGGCATGGAGGTATTCCCGAGGCTGTATTGGATGGAGTCACAGGCCTGCTCTCCGATGAGAGAGATGCCAATGCCTTGGCTGATCATCTTTGCACTCTGGTCGGAAGCGCTTCGCTGAGAGATCAGCTGGGTTCCGCTGCACGGAGTCGAGTAGAGACGCAGTTCAACTTGGCGCAGCAGTCTGCCGTGCTGTCTGAAATCTATCGGGGTCTGCTATGAAGCATCTCGTGATCCTTACGCGCGTGTTGCCTCACCACAGTATTGGCGGTATGCAGGCAGTCGCTTGGGATCTTGCGCGCGAATTCGTCCATGCGGGCGCGCGCGTCAGCATCTTAACTACGGAGATCAAGGGCAAATCGGAGCGGTTCGTCGATCAAGACGTAGCCATCTTTGCCGTGCCTGGAACCAACTGGCGTCGCTACGGTGCACGCTGGTGGCGAAGATCGAGGGAGTACTTCCAGAGCCACCTCATGGACGACTGCGATGTGGTGCTCAGCATCAGCGCCGGTGCGATAGGTCTCTTGCCGCTGCGCGACAAGATGCCCGGCACGCCCTTCGTCATGCAGGCACATGGAACGTCCTGGGGCGAAGCCGTTTCCAAGTGGAGAACGCTCTCCGCCAAGGCTCTCCTAACGTCGCTACGAAACCTGCTTTGGGTGGTCAAAGACTCACTCGCTTATCGTCAATTCGATGCCATCGTTGCAGTGGGTCAGGCCGTGGCCAACGACTTGCGATGTCCGCCCTACAGCTGGTCCATCGATAGTCGGCGAATTCATGCCATCGCAAACGGCGTGGATACTGGGAAATTCAAGGCGTCAGCCACTCGTCGGACCACGTTGCGTGCTCAAAACGGCTGGCCTGATGACGCGAAGGTCGTAGTCACAGCTTGCCGCCTGCACAAGCAAAAGGGAGTGCACCTTGGCATCAATGCGTTCGCCTTGTTGGCCACCCGCGTGGGCAGCGCAAGATACCTTATCATTGGTGATKGACCCGAACTCAACGCGCTCAAGCAGCAGGCCGAGGACCTCGGGCTTGCGCAGAAAATTTGCTTCACTGGCAGCGTTGAGCGCGAGGAAATAGCGTCCTATCTCCAGAGCGCCGACGTGATGCTCTTTTCGACTACGCGTGTCGAAGGTTTGCCGCTGAATGTGCTCGAGGCGTTGGCTTGCGGACTGCCGTCGGTGATCTCCAGTCACTTGTTCGAGGTGGATACCAAGCCCAGTGACACCCACGTATTGCAGGTCGACCCACGCGACGCCCCAGCTGTAGCGAACGCAATGGCATCCGCCTTGGCGATGCCGTTCGCGTTCACTCCGGTATTGAAAGAGGAGTATTCGCTGGCTGGGTGTGCTCGCGCATACGGACGACTCTTCGATGAGCTCGTCGAGGCTAGGCAGGCGCTCGAACCACGGAGATGCCTGTAGTGCTGAAGGCATCATTGAAACTGTTCTGGGGCTCACTGGCAGGCAAGCTGGTCGGTGCGTTGCGCGAGGTGCTACTTGCGGCACTGTTTGGTACGTCCGGCGTGGTCGCCGCACTGCGCGCTGCCCAGTCCGCAACCCTAATTCCGGTGAACTTCTTCACCGCCGATAGTCTGTCGGCCGGATTTCTGCCGTTATATAGCCGCTATCACCAGATAGATCCCAGGAGAGCCGGCGCCCTTTTCTGGTGGGTGGCCGGGCTGTTGCTCCTGGCATCGTTGGTGGTGTTGGGCATTCTTTTATTGGGCGTATCGAGCTGGATCAGCCTTCTCGTCCCGGGATTTGGCAGAGACGAACGAGAGCAAACGATCCAGTTCGTCAGAATCATGGGTCTAGGCGTGCCGTTCTATATCGCCGGTGGCCTTTTTTCGTACCTCGAGATGGGGCACGGCTCTTACGGTCTGGCATCAGCGCGCGCTACGTTACAGAGCGCGGGGATGATAGTGGGCACGCTCGCGGCCTATGTGTTGCAGGCGCCCTCGCTTCTCGCATGGGGATTCACGGCCGCCTACCTGGTTTTTGCGTTGTGGGGTGGCATACGTGTAGTACGACGGGGGTGGGCGCCACGACCGCAAGGGCTGACGCGAGTCGAGATGCGGGGCATTGGTGCGGAGTTCTGGGGCGTCGTCAAACCGCTGCTACTGCTCCCCTTACTATTGCAAGGAAACATTGCGGCTGAGCGTGCTGTCGCGTCGCTCCTCGGTGTGGATGTCTCTGCAGCGCTTGATTATGCCAAGTTCATTACGGATACGGGCGTGCTACTGCTGGCGGTGCCGCTTGGCCTGGCTGGATTATCTGCGATCAGCCGTATGAGTGCTTCCGAGACGACGGAACTGCTGGCTCGTGTAATCCCACCTCTGCTGCTGGCGACGATTCCCGTGTCTGTCGCCTTGGCTATGCATGGCCAACTGGTTGTTTCGATCATCTATCAGCGGGGGAACTTCGGCGAAGCATCGACGACGCTCACGAAAACCATACTCTGGGGTTTCGCGATTGGATTCTGGGCGCAAGTTGTGAGCTATGTCTTGATGAAGGCACTCAGTGCGCAGTTGCGAAACAGGGAAGTATTTCGCTTTATGGCGATCGCCCTGGTGTGCAACGCAGCTGTCAATTTCGGGCTTTATCGATGGCTCGGACCGGTGGTACTGGGCTTGGGAGGATGCGTCTACGGCGCAGTTCTTCTAGCTTTGAGTGCACGGGCCCTTGGTGTGCAATATCTGGTCGCTTCGCGATTGATCTGGCTTGCCGTAGGTTCGGCCGCTTATGGCCCGATGACCTTGTTGATTCCCTCACGTGGTTGGGCGGGTGTCGTAAGCGCAGGTGCTCTGTTCGCTGTCTATTGGATTGCCTATGTCGCCCTTGTGCCGGCCCTGCGCCAAGACCTGCAGCCTTTGTGGAGAAAGTGGAGGCTCCGATCCGCATGAGTGGAAATAACATCGTTCTCCTATCGACGGCTGATTGGGACAATCCGTTCTGGACCAATAAGCAGCACGTCGCGGTGAGTCTGGCCAAACGCGGCTTTCGTGTTCTTTACGTGGATTCTTTGGGCTTGCGTCGGCCTAGTCTGTCTTCGCGAGACTTTCTACGTGTTCTGCGGCGCCTCAGGAAGGGCGTTCGGTCGCCACGACGCGTGCGCCCGAATCTCTGGGTCTGGTCCCCCATTTTGCTTCCCTTTCATGGCCTGCCAGTTGTTCGCGCTCTGAATCGGCGCCTCCTTGAAATGGGCCTGTGGTGCTGGAAGCGATGGCTCGGGCTGGGAGACGCATGGTTGTGGACGTACAACCCTCTCAGCGATCAGCTGCTTCGCTTACGTTCTTGGCCGCGGGTCGTGTATCACTGTGTGGACGAGATAAAGGCTCAGCCGGGCATGCCGGTCTCTGTCCTCGAGCAAGCCGAAGGCGAGCTGGTCCAAAAGGCTGACGTGGTCTTCGTGACGTCCACCACGCTGGAGCTGTCGCGCAGGGAAATCAATCCGCGTACGTACTATTTGCCCAACGTTGCGGACTACGACCATTTTTCGCAGGCCATGAGCGGCGACACGGCCATACCGGCAGATCTGGCGTTGATTCCCGGGCCTCGCATTGGTTTCATTGGCGCAATCAGCGGCTACAAGATCGATTTTGACCTGCTGCGCCAAGTGGCCGAACAGCGGCCGGAGTGGTCCCTCGTGATGATCGGCGAGGTCGGCGAGGGTGATCCCTGGACCGATCCATCAGTCCTGAAAAGCGCAAAGAACATCCATTTGTTGGGACCGAGGGCGTACTCGGCGCTGCCGCAATATCTCAAAGGATTTGATGTGGCGATCCTGCCGAACAGGCTCAATGACTATACGGCGGCCATGTTTCCCATGAAATTCTTTGAATACCTCGCTGCGGGCCGGCCAGTCGTCAGTACATCGCTAGCCTCGCTCAAGGCATACGAGAAGCACGCGTGCCTTGCCAAATCCGCTCACGAGTTCATTGACGGCATTTCAGATGCATTGTCTGGTCGTTGCGCGAGCCTGGACGATAGGTTGGGTCTGGCTCGCCAGCACACGTATGAGGCGCGCATGGACCGCATGCTGAAGATCGTCGCGGAGACCGCTCGATGAACATCAAGGTTGCGGTTGTCCATGATTGGCTCGTCACCTACGCCGGTGCAGAGCGCGTTCTGGAGCAGATACTGACGATCTATCCTCAGGCTGATCTGTTTGCCCTTTGTGACTTCCTGCCCGATCACGAGCGTGCATTTATCGGGGGGCGCAAGGTGAGCACGACCTTCATCCAGCGACTCCCTTTCGCGCGACGACGGTATCGCAGTTATCTGCCGCTCATGCCTTTGGCCATCGAGCAACTGGACCTCTCCGGATATGACCTGGTGATATCCAGCTCGCACGCCGTCGCCAAGGGTGTCTTGACTGGCCCCGACCAGATCCACGTGAGCTATGTGCACACGCCGATTCGTTATGCATGGGACATGCAGCATCAGTACCTGAGGGAATCCAATCTGGATCGTGGGATCAAAGCGTGGCTCGCGCGTTGGTTTCTGCACAAAATGCGCCTGTGGGATATACGTACGTCACCAGGCGTGGATCACTTTGTCTCCAATTCGAAGTTCATTGCACGACGGATCAAGAAGGTCTACGGAAGAACAGCGAAGGTGATCTACCCTCCGGTTGACTGCGATCGTTTCCAGATGGTCAAGGAGAAAGAGGATTTCTATCTCACCGCTTCGCGCCTCGTTCCTTATAAACGGGTTGATCTCATCGTCGAAGCGTTCAACCAAATGCCCGACTGTCGATTGGTCGTTATAGGCGATGGGCCGGACTACGCAAAGATCAAGGCACTGGCTGGAAAGAATGTAGAGGTCCTGGGCTACCAATCTGATGAACGCCTGCGTGAACTCATGGGCAAGGCACGCGCTTTTGTTTTCGCCGCCGAGGAAGACTTTGGCATCACTCCAGTCGAGGCGCAGGCTTGCGGGACGCCCGTCATAGCGTTTGGAAAAGGGGGCTCTCTCGAAACCGTTCGTGCAAGCGGAAGCGAGCCGACAGGAGTGTTCTTCGAAGAACAAAGCGCAGCGTCCGTAAAGTCCGCGGTGCTGTCCTTTGAAACGAAGAGGCATAGCTTTAGTGCCGAGAGCTGCCGTGCCCATGCCGAGAAATTTTCGGCCAAACGCTTTCGTGAAGAGATTGATCTGTTCGTCCAAAGCGTATTGGCGATCCGTTCTAATCCTTCGGATGAGACGGAAGTGCTGCGGGACATTTGAGTCCTAAGCGTGAACCGCGAAATCCCAGCGTCTGGCGCCGCCCGAAGACTGGGATTGCGCGTCACTTGTCGGTTTGGCTTTGCTCGTTGAGAGGCTCGATGAATATTCTGCTTTGCGGCGGTGCCGGTTATATCGGGAGCCACATGGCCAAATGGCTTGCCGTGCGTGGTTTCTCTGCGACGGTGCTCGACAATTTATCGACCGGGCACCGCGACGCTATCCAGTGGGGTGATTTCGTTGAAGCTGATCTGCTGGACGGCACTTCGCTAGAGAATGTCTTTTCCGGCCGCCGCATCGATGCCGTGATGCACTTCTGCGCTAGGTCACTTGTGGGCGAGTCCATGACCATGCCCTACGAGTATTACGCCAACAACGTGTGCGGCACGCTCAATCTGCTCCAAGTCATGCGCAAGTACGGAGTGGACAGATTGGTGTTTTCATCCACGGCCGCGGTCTATGGGCATCCACTGCACGGCGTGATCGACGAAGACCACCCACTGAACCCGATCAACCCTTACGGGCAGAGCAAGTTGATGGTAGAGCGGATACTGTCGGACGCCGCGCGCGCCTATGGTCTGCGCTCCGTCTGCCTTCGGTATTTCAATGCGGCCGGCGCCAGCGCAGATGGGGATATTGGCGAAGCGCATGAGCCGGAAACTCACCTCATTCCCAATGTGCTTCGATCAGTATTGGGAGGTGGCGCTGGTCTGAAGGTCTTCGGGGACGATTACCCTACCGCCGACGGCACGTGTGTTCGTGACTACGTGCACGTTGAAGACCTGGCACAAGCGCATCAATTGGCGCTCGACTATATGTCTGACCGCGACGGCGCTCACGTATTCAACCTAGGGAGCGGCAAAGGGTTTTCGGTGCGCGAAGTGATTTCCGCTGCAGAAAGAATTACGAAGCACTCGGTCGCTTATGACATCGCGCCAAGGCGCCCAGGCGATCCAGCGGTGCTCGTTGCATCGAACGCAAAAGCTCGCGTCGAGCTTGGCTGGAAGCCGCAGTTCTGCGGTCTGGACGAAATCGTTGGAAGTGCTTGGCGGTGGCACTCCAGCCAGCGATCTCAAGGGCATCCGAGAGTTTCGATAAATCGGGATGACGATCGGATATTGGTTTAGCTCCCAGGCTCTTCTGAGTGAGAGCCAATGAAGAGCCGGATCTTTCTTAGGGCTTTTGCAAGCCTAGTGATACATCAAATTAATCGTCACCAACGTCAACACCAGCACAATCGCAGTGAGTGGCAGTCCTACGCGGAGGAAGTCTTTGCCGCGGTAGCCGCCGGGGCCGGCGATCATCATCAGGGCGGGGTGGCCTGAGCTGAGGAGGAAGGTGTTGGAGGAGGAGACGGCGACGATCAGCGCGTAGGCGGATGGGTTGTTGCCGGTGGCTACGGCGACGCTGATGGCGATGGGGACCATCATCACGGTGGCGCCGACGTTGGACATCACTTGCGAGAACAGCAAGGTGAGGATGGCCAGCGACAGTTGCAGGATCCAGTGGTTGGTGTGGCCCAGTTGATGCAGCACTTCTTGGGCAAGCCACGCAGCGGCGCCGGTGGCGTCCATCGACCAGCCCAGCGGAATCAGGCAGGCGGTGACGAAGATGGTCTTCCAGTTGATTGCCTTGTACGCCTCGTCCATGTTAAGCACGCCGGTGAGCAGCATGCCGATGGCGCCGGTCATCATGGCCACGGAAAGGTCGAGGTGGGTGAACAAGGCAAGGCACTTGGCGAGAAGGAAGAAGCCGACCGCCTGCCAGATTTTGC
>NZ_JBFTRY010000027.1:0-34796 GCF_056399745.1 Dyella sp. 01N36 | reverse complement strand
CCCCAGCGTGGCYGTCGCGCACAGGGTGCGCTCCCACAGACAAGCGCCAGGYGCGGCATCAAKTGCGCCATCTGTGACCCAMAGCCGAKGCGCAGCGAGGCCCCGCTTTAAGTCCTCAGCGATTCGGGCGCGTTGCGCAGCGCTTTGMKGTACCCSCTGTGTACCCTCGGAGGTTGTYCCACAACRGYGYGCCTCAAGCGTTCGGGCTTATCCCAACACGATGCTGCGGGCGTTTTAGGCCATTCTCTTCGGGTTACTTTTCTCTTGGGCCAGCAAGAGAAAAGTGACTCGAGCGGCGGCAGCCGTTCGAAACGCCCGCCGCGTAGGCGGCACCCTGGCGGTAGCGCGACAACCAGAAGCCGAGCTCTGGATGACCAGCCATTCGGCCGTTGAACGGCGGCGCCAGTCAGCGCCGTAGTGACGAGCAAAAGCGAGCCCCGATCTGTGCGACGGAACGACGAACCACAAGTATCCGCCGTTCTTCGCAGCGGCCATGACATGAGCTCCAGGCCTAAAACCCCCACTAAAACCCCAGAATCACAAGCAACCCCACCTCTTCGCCTAAACTCCCCCCCACCCGCACCCCAAAGCGACCCCGCATGGCCTCCCCATTCACCGCCATCGACCACCTGCACATGGCGCACGCCTTGCGCCTCGCCGAGCTTGGCCTCTACACCACCCATCCCAATCCTCGCGTCGGCTGCGTCGTCGCACATGGCGAACAGGTGGTGGGGGCGGGTTATCACGTGAGGGCTGGCGAGCCCCATGCCGAGGTCCACGCGTTGCGCGAAGCCGGTGAGCAGGCGCGCGGTGCTACTGCGTACGTCACGCTGGAGCCCTGTGCCCATCACGGTCGTACGCCGCCATGCGCGGATGCGCTGATCGCTGCCGGCATCTCGCGCGTAGTCATCGCCGCGGAAGACCCGTTCCCCCAGGTCGCCGGGCGCGGCATCGGCAAGTTGCGCGACGCCGGCATCACGGTGGAAACCGGCCTGATGCGCGAGCCGGCACGCGAACTCAACATCGGTTTCTTCAGCCGTATCGAACGCGGACGCCCCTGGGTGCGCGTGAAGCTGGCGATGAGCCTGGACGGCCGCACGGCGCTCGCCAATGGCRAATCGAAGTGGATTACGGGCGAAGCGGCGCGTGCGGATGTGCAGCGCTGGCGTGCGCGCAGTTCGGCGATACTCACCGGATCGGGCACGGTGCTGGCGGACAACCCGCGACTCACCGTGCGCCTGCCGGAAGGCGAGGCATTTACGCCTCCATGGCGCGTGGTGCTCGACAATCGCCTGCGTACGCCGTCCAACAGCCATGTGCTCGATGGCACGATGCCGACCCTGGTGCTGCACAACGAACAATACGCGCCGGTCGATCCACGCTTTCAGGCAACGGAGTTGGCGGTGGTCGCGGAGCAGGGCGGTGCGATGGACCTGCATGCCGTGATGGACGAGCTCGCGCGTCGCCATATCAGCGAGGTCCATGTCGAGGCCGGCCCCAATCTGTGCGGCGCGTTGTTCGCCGCCGGACTGGTCGACGAGCTGTTGCTCTACATCGCGCCTGTGCTGCTCGGCGACAACGCACAAGCGCTAATGGGATTGCCCTCACTCAGTGATATGGCGTCGCGCTGGAAACTTCGCACGCTCGATCGGCGCGTGCTGGGCGAGGATATGCGGCTTTTGCTGCGTCCCGTCGCGTGAGCGACGGATTCACGTTCGAGTTTGATGGCTATCACCGGCCATGTCGCAAGCAGGAGTTCAAGAGCACATGACGAAGGCAGCGGTACGTTGGGGCATCATCGGTTGCGGCAATGTCACCGAGGTGAAGAGCGGTCCGGGCTTCAGCAAGACGCCGAACTCCGCCTTGATGGCGGTGATGCGTCGCGATGGCGAAAAAGCCCGCGATTACGCCGAACGCCATGGCGTGCCGCGTTGGTACGACGATGCGGCCAAGCTGATCGACGATGCCGACGTCAACGCCGTCTACGTCGCCACGCCGCCATCAACGCACAAGGAGTACGCCTTGATGAGCATCGCCGCGGGCAAGCCCGTCTACATCGAGAAACCGATGGCGATGGACCACGCCGAGTGCGAGGCCATCATCCATGCGGGGCAGCAGGCGAAGGTGCCGGTGTTCGTTGCCTATTACCGCCGCAGCCTGCCGCGTTTCCAGAAGGTGCGCGAGCTGATCTTCGGTCAGCTGGCGATCGGCAAGCCGCGCATCGTCAACACGGTGCTGTACGAACCGCATCATGCGCGTTATCAGGATCCGGCCAACTTGCCCTGGCACGTGCGTCCGGAGATTTCCGGCGGCGGTGTGTTCATGGATCTGGGCTGCCACACGCTCGATATCCTCGACTGGCTGTTCGGTCCCATCGTTTCGGTGAGCGGGCAGGCGAGCAATCAGTTGGGCGCGTATCCGGTGGAAGACGGCGTCGCCATGTCGTTCCTGTTTGGCAACGGCATGCTCGGCAGCGGCTTGTGGAGTTTCGACAGCTTCAAGCGCCACGACCAAATCGAGGTGATAGGGGACAAGGGCCGCATCGCTTTTGCCACCTTCGGCGACGGACCGATCCACGTGGAAAACATGGAAGGCTCGCACGACTACCGCGTGGCCAACCCGCTGCATATCCAGCAGCCGCTGATCGAAACCATCGTGGCGGAGCTGACCGGTCAGAAGGGCGCCTGTCCGTCCACTGCCGAAAGCGGCGCGCGCACCAGCTGGGTGATGGACCAGGTGCTGCGCGACTACCGCCAGGAAACTGGCCAGATCGTGAGCTTGTAACCCAGCGGCCCGCAGAAGGCACTCACTCACAGGCGACACATTGTTCCCCGGAGCGGACGCTGCAGCGGCGGCCGTTGCCCGGGATGGTGTTAAACTGCGCCGGCCGGTTCGCCGGCAAACTACAAAACGACGTCTTCAGGGCGGGGTGCGATTCCCCACCGGCGGTAGGTGCCGTAAGGCACGAGCCCGCGAGCGCTTCCAGGTCATCGGAAGGTCAGCAGATCCGGTCCAATGCCGGAGCCGACGGTTGGCAGCCAGCGATGGCGGCCAGAAAGTCCGGATGAGAGAAGACGGTACGGTGCATGCCCTGGTGGCGTGCGCCTGCCTGACGCCTTGGGGCGTTTTTCGCACTCTTACGCGGGAAACGTTTCATGTCCAAGCATCGTTGCCATTCCTTCGCCGCCTCCATCCGGGAGGTGTGCTGATGTTTACCGGCATCATCCAGAGCGTGGGCCGCATCGCGCGGCTGGAACCACGTGGCGGCGACGTACGTCTGTACGTCGACACGGCCGACCTTGACCTCTCCGACGTGCAACTGGGCGACAGCATCGCCGTGTCCGGCGTATGCCTGACCGCGGTGACGCTGGAAGCGCGCGGCTTCAGTGCCGACGTCTCCAACGAAACACTCTCGCTGACCACGCTGGGCAAGCACTGCGCAGGCGACCCGGTGAATCTGGAAAAAGCCTTGCGCCTGGCCGATCGCCTGGGCGGGCATCTGGTGTCCGGCCATGTCGATGGCGTGGGCAAGGTGGTGTCGATCACGGCCGATGGCCGCTCGCTGCGCTGGGTTTTCGAAGCGCCGGCGACGTTGTCGCGCTACATCGCCGCCAAGGGCTCGATCTGCATCGACGGCACCAGCCTCACCGTGAACGAGGTGAACGGGCATCGCTTCGGGGTCAACCTTATTCCGCATACGGTGGAACACACTGCGTTCAACGCGCGTCGCGCGGGCGATGCAGTAAACCTCGAAGTGGACGTGGTCGCTCGCTACATCGAACGGCTGATCGCCAGTGGCGATGCGCCGAGGATTGATGAAGCGTTTCTCAAGCAACACGGTTTTGCGTGATCGCCACGTCGCCACGCGCGGCGCACAACGTTACTGAATTGGACACCCCATGAGCTTCAACACCATCCCCGAAATCCTCGAAGACATCCGCGCCGGCCGCATGGTCGTGATACTCGACGATGAAGATCGCGAGAACGAAGGCGACCTCATCATGGCCGCACAGATGGTGCGCCCCGAGGACATCAACTTCATGGTGCGCGAGGCGCGCGGCCTGGTCTGCCTCACGCTTACCGAGCAGCGCACGCGCCAGCTGGGCCTGCGGCCGATGGTAGTGGACAACACCTCGCCGTATCAGACCAACTTCACCGTCTCGATCGAGGCGGCCGAAGGCGTCACCACCGGCATTTCCGCGCACGATCGCGCGCGCACCATCCAGGTCGCGGTGAAGTCCGATGCCAGGCCGCAGGATCTGTCCCAGCCGGGTCATATCTTCCCGCTGACGGCCCAGCCCGGTGGCGTGCTGACGCGCGCAGGGCATACGGAGGCAGGTTGCGATCTGGCAGCGCTGGCAGGCCTTGAGCCCTCGGCCGTGCTGATCGAAATCCTGCATGAAGACGGCTCGATGGCGCGCCGCCCCGAGCTGGAAATCTTCGCGAAGAAGCACGGCCTGAAGATCGGCTCCATCGCCGACCTGATCCGCTATCGCCTGGAAACCGAGAAGACTGTCCAGCGTGTCTACGAGGGCGACGTCGATACCGAATTCGGTGCGTTCAAGCTGGTGGCTTATCGCGACGCCATCCGTCATGGACTGCATTTCGCCCTGGTGCGCGGCAAGGTGGACGACGGCGAGCCGGTGCTCACCCGCGTGCATGTGCGCAACACCTTGTCCGACGTGCTGCATCTGCAGCGCGACGACCTCGGCCTCACGGTGACCTCGGCGCTGCGTCGCATTGCTGATGAAGGCCGCGGCGCGCTGCTCGTGCTGTCGGGCGAAGACACCGCCGACGCCTTGCTGCGTCGCCTCAATCGCCAGCCCTCGGTGCAGGCGCCGGAGGAGGCGCAGCAGCAGGAATGGCGACAGCTGGGCCTGGGCGCGCAAATCCTCGCGGACCTGGGCATCCGCCAGCTGCGCGTGCTGGGTACGCCGCGCAAGATGGTGGGGCTGGGCGGTTTCGGGCTGGAAGTGACCGAGTACGTGTGAGCTAGCCTCTCCCCTGTGGGAGCGCACCCTGTGCGCGACTGACAGTGCCTCATGGCCTGAGGCCGTCGCGCACAGGGTGCGCTCCCACATCGGACTGGCCCAGCGTCGCCACTTCCTCGCCATCCCGCCACCGGCATACTCAGGTTTTCGCCACGAACCCACGCCATGACCTCTCCGACCATCCGCCTCATCGCCCCTTCGGGCTATCCGCATGACCGCGACGCCATGGCGCGCGGTATCGCGCGTCTGCAGGCGGCCGGTTGCGCGGTGGACGGTTTGGATGTGCTCGATCGCGTCGAACATCGTTTTGCCGGTCCCGACGCATCACGCGCAGCCGACCTCAATGCGCTGGCGACGATGCAGCAGCTGCCGGACATCGCGCTCGCCATCCGCGGCGGCTACGGCGCCACCCGTCTGCTCGAGTACCTGCACTACGACGCGCTGCGCGAGCGGCTGACAGGCTCCAACACCTTGCTGGTTGGCCATAGCGATTTCACCGCCATCCAGATGGCGCTCTACGCAAAGAGCGGACTGGTCACCTTCGGCGGCCCCATGCTGGGTCCCGATTTCGGTGCGCCCGAGCTCAACGGCCTCATGTGGGAACACTTCTGGCGCGCCGTGGGCGAGCCGCAGGCCACCGCCAGCTGGAGCACCCCCAGTACCGCGGAGTTGGAGGTCGAAGGCCCGCTGTGGGGTGGCAACCTTGCCATGCTGTGCAGCCTGCTTGGGACGCCCTATTTCCCGGTCATCGATGACGGCATCCTGTTCGTGGAAGACATCGGCGAGCCGCCGTTCCGCCTCGAGCGCCTGCTGTACCAGTTGCAGCTGTCCGGCGTGCTGGATCGCCAGCGCGCCCTGGTGCTGGGCCATTTCACCCAGTGCCGCCCGCATACCTACGACAACGGCTACGACACCGAGGCCGCGTTCGAGCAACTGGCCCGGGTGGCGCGGATTCCCATCATCCGCGACCTGCCGTTTGGCCATGAGCCGGACAAGTTCACGCTCCCGTTCGGCGTCCCAGCCCGCTTGCGGGTGGCGGCAGGCCAGGCCAGCCTGAGCTTTCGCGGCCATCCAACCCTCGCTGGGGCGGTTTCCCGGCCCGATCCGGGCACGCCGCCCTTGCATCCCGTAAAATAGACGGCCCCTCCGGGCCCGGAACCCAGGAAACGCATACCCCATGAAGACCATCGAAGGCGATTTCGCCACGCCCAAGGGCCGTTTTGCCATCGTCGCCGGCCGTTTCAACGGCTTTGTCGTCGAGCCGCTGGTGGCCGGCGCACGTGACGTGCTGGTGCGCCATGGCGTGAAGGACGATGCGATCGAGCTGATCCGCGTGCCGGGCGCCTGGGAAATCGCGCTGGCCGCCAACAAGGTCGCAAGCTCGGGCAAGTACGCTGCGGTGATCGCGCTGGGCGCGGTGATCCGCGGCTCCACCCCGCATTTCGATTTCGTTGCCGGTGAATGCGCCAAGGGCCTGGCCCAGGCAGCCTATGCCTCCGGCGTGCCGGTGGCGTTTGGCGTGCTGACCACCGATACCATCGAACAAGCCATCGAGCGTTCCGGCACCAAGGCCGGCAACAAGGGCGCGGATGCCGCCCTGGCCGCGCTCGAGATGGTCAATCTGTACGGAAAGCTGTGATGAACTCTCGCCCCGAAGGCATCGATCTGGCTGCACGCTCGCGCGCCCGTCGCCGTGCGCTGCAGGCGCTGTACGCCTGGCAGATCGGCGGCAGCCGCATGAATGCCGTGATCGAGCAGTTCCGCCACGAGCAGGATATGGAAGTGGCGGATCTGGAATACTTCGAGGACCTGCTCAACGGTGTCGAGCGCAACGTCAAGACCATCGACGAGGCGATCAAGCCCTACGTGGACCGCGACGTAGAGCAGATCGACCCGATCGAGCGCGCCGCCCTGCGTCTGGCCACCTATGAGCTCAAGTACCGCCCGGATGTGCCGTACCGCGTGATCATCAACGAGGCGATTGAAGTCACCAAGCGCTTCGGTGCGGACCACGGCCACAGCTACGTCAACGGCGTACTCGACAAGCTCGCCGGCGTGCTGCGCACCACGGAGAAGCGTCACTGATGGACGGGGCCGCGGAGCATGCGTCCGTGATTCCGGTGATCGAGACGGCGCGCCTGCGCCTGCGTGCACATCGCGTCGACGATCATGCCGAGCGCGTGGCCTTGTGGTCCGACCCAGAGGTGACCCGTTTTATCGGCGGGCGTCCCTTTGGCGCGGAAGAAGTCTGGCGGCGCTTCCTGCAGTACATCGGTCTGTGGCACACGCTTGGCTACGGCTATTGGGCCGTCGAAGAGAAAGCCACAGGCCGCTTCATCGGCGACGTCGGTTTCGCCGACCTCAGGCGCGAGATGGAGCCTTCGCTGCAGGGCATGCTGGAATTCGGCTGGGCACTGGCGCCGCATGCGCAAGGCAAAGGCTATGCGAGCGAAGCCGTGGCCGCCGCCATCGCCTGGGGCGAGCGCAACTTCGCCGATCGACGGCAGGTGTGCATCATCTCGCCAGACAACCTGCCTTCGATCCGCGTGGCGGAGAAGGCCGGTTTCACGTTGTGGCAGGAATCCACCTATCACGACGCTCCCACCCTGGTCTTCAGCCGCTGACTTTCTGGCTGGACCGACTGATCAGCGCAGGTCGCAAGCCATGGAATTCCGACTGATCGACCGTATCCGCGAACGCACCGCGCAAGGCCGCGAAGACGTGAAGTTGGGCATCGGCGACGATGCCGCCGTGGTCGCGCCACCGGCAGGGCAGGAGCTGGCCATCGCCATCGACACCATGGTCGAAGGCGTGCATTTCCCATATGGCACGGCGGCAGCGGATATCGGCTGGAAATCGCTGGCGGTGAATCTTTCCGATCTCGCCGCGATGGGTGCGAGCCCGGCCTGGGCATTGCTGGCGCTGACGTTGCCGACGCAACCGGCGGAGCAGCTCAGCGCTTTTATTGATGGCTACGCCGAAGGGTTTGCGCAGTTGGCGCAGCCGCATCGGCTGGCCTTGATCGGCGGCGACACCACGCGTGGCGCCTTGACCATCAGCGTTGCCGTGCATGGTTTCGTCCCGCCCGGCAAGGCGCTGACGCGCACCGGCGCGCGCGCAGGCGACGTCGTGCTGGTTACCGGCACGCTGGGCGACGCAGCCGCTGGTTTGCATCTGCTACAGCGCGGCGCGCGCGTGGATGAAGGCGATGGGCGCGCCGCCTATCTGATCGAACGACTGCATCGGCCCACGCCTCGCCTTTCGGTTGGCCTGGCGCTGCGCGATCGGGCGAGTGCCTGCATCGATATCTCCGACGGCTTGCTCGCTGACCTTGGGCATATCTGCGAGGAAAGCGCCGTGGGCGCGGAAATCGAAGCGCCCTTGCTGCCGTGCTCGCCGATGCTGATGGCAAGCTTCGACGACCTGTCCGTGCGCGACTTCGCGCTGGCCGGCGGCGACGACTACGAACTGTGCTTCACCGTGCCGCCGGCACTGGTGGCCGACGTTCAGACCGATCTGGCGCGCCTTGGCTGCGGCGCCACGCGGATCGGGCGCATAATCGAAGGCGCCGGCGTGCGCGTGCGCGACGCCCAAGGACAATGGCTGGAACCCTCGCAACGCGGCTGGGACCATTTCGCATGAGCGACAAGACGATCCTCACCCCGGAACAACGACGCGCCTTGCTCGCTACGCCAGCGGGCTGGCTGGCCTGCGGTTTTGGTTCTGGCCTGGCGCCGGTGGCGCAGGGCACGTTCGGCTCACTGGCGGCGCTGCTGCCATGGTTGTTGCTGCGCAGTTTGCCGGTGCAGCTCTATGTGTTCGCGATTGCGGTGGGCTTCGTCATCGGCGTGTGGGCGTGCGGGGTGGCGGGGCGCCTGGTCGGTGTGGACGATCATCGCAGCATCGTGTGGGATGAGTTTGTCGGGTTGTGGATTGCGCTGATTCCGGCGGTGATGGGGCCGTGGTGGGTTGTGGTGCTCGGGTTTGCGTTGTTTCGGTTGTTTGATGTTTGGAAGCCTTGGCCGATTGGGTGGTTGGATCGTCGGCTTAAGGGTGGGGTGGGGGTGATGGTGGATGATGTGGTGGCGGGGGTGTTTGCGGCTGTAGTGCTTGCCATTTTGATGGCGTTGCTGCGCTGACCCGTTTGGTTGTTACCACGTCGTAGATCGGATTCGGCTTTTAGCTCGTCATTCCGGCGTAGGCCGGAGGCGCTCTTTAACAGCCGAATGGCTGGTCACTCAGTTTCGTCAGTCTTCGGTTGTTGCCTCGAGGCCAGCGTGCCGCCTACGCGGCGGGCGTTTCGATCGGCTGCCGCCGATCGAGTCACTTTTCTTTTGCTGGCCCAAAAGATCCCTCGGGACTAGCTTCGCGTCGAAAGTAACCCAAAGAAAATGGCCTGATAACGCCCGCAGCATCGTGTTGGGATAAGCCCGAACGCTCGAGGCGCGTCGTTGTGGGACAACCTCCGAGGGTACACAGSGGGTACTGCMAAGCGCTGCGCAACGCGCCCGAATCGCTGAGGACTTAARGCGGGGCCTCGCTGCGCATCGGCTTTWGCCYCGCACATTGCGAACTGGRTASCGSGCCTGGCGSTTGTCTGTGGGAGCGCACCCTGTGCGCGACAGCCACGCTAGGGTGTACCGCTCCGTAGGATTGTCGCGCACAGGGTGCGCTCCCACACAGACAAGCCGATCGGTACAGGCCTGGTGGCTCCCTTGTAGGAGCGCACTTGTGCGCGACCGCGGTGCTGTGGTGTACCGCTCCGTAGGCTCGTCGCGCACAGGGTGCACTCCCACATGGCTAGGTTGGCGCTGGGCTGAAGGTCGGGGCATTGGCATCTTTATGGCGGTGCTTCCATGCGGCAGCTGAAGCGGACCAAGCCCCGCTTTTGCCACAAACCCAACACCGTCCCGCCTGCGCGCCGCGATATATTTCACGGTCGCGATTCCGTTCGATGCGTTCGCGTCGGATGCCGCAGGGATGCCAAGGGGAGATGACGTGAACCGATTGCCGGGTCTGGATTTACTGCGCGCGATTGCAATCGTGTGGGTGATGATTTTCCATTCGTACATCATCGGTGGCTGGGGTCACTTCGGCGGGATCGAGCAGAACGGGTGGATGGGCGTGGACCTGTTCTTTGTCCTCAGCGGCTTTCTGATCGGCTCGCAGGTGCTCAAGCCGCTGGCGGAAGGGCGGGGATTCTCGTTCGGGCATTTCTACCAGCGCCGCGCCTTCCGCATCCTTCCGGCGTACCTGGTCGTGGTGGCGGCGTATTTCATTTGGCCGTCCGTGCGCGAGCAAGGGGAGCTGCAGCCGCTGTGGCAGTTCCTGACCTTTACGGTGAACCTGCTGATCGACGCCAAGGATCACCTGGCGTTCTCCCACGTATGGTCGCTGTGCGTGGAGGAGCATTTCTACCTGCTGTTCCCCCTACTGGCATGGTGGCTGGCGCGGCGTCCGTCCGTGCGTCGGTTCGTGCTGGTATGCACGGCGGTGGTGCTGGCGGGGATGGTGGTGCGTGGGCTGATGTGGGCCTGGGAACTGGCGCCGTTGGCCGGTCTTGACCAAAATTCCTATGGAAAAACCTTCCTGGAGCGCATTTACTATCCCACGTGGTCCCGTCTGGACGGCCTTTTGATGGGCGTGATGCTGGCTACGGCCAGGGTCTACCGACCCGTCCTCTGGTCCCGATGGGGACGCCATGCCAACGGCTTTCTGCTCGCAGGGGTAGCGGTAGTCGGCGGTGCGATCATGTTGTTCCGCGATCGGACCGGCTTCATTCCCACCGTGGTGGGGTATCCGTTGCTTTCCTTCGGCTTGGGGCTGCTGGTGTTGGCGGGCGCTCAAACGTCTGGCGTGCTTGCGCGTCTGCGCGTACCGGGGGCCGGCTGGTTGGCGGCGGTGTCGTACAGCTTGTATCTGTCACACAAGGCGGTATTCCATCTGGTGGAATCCGCGGCGGGGGAAAAGCTGGACGGTCATGGCCTGCTGACTTTTGCAGTTTATGCGTCAGCGGTGTTGGGGGTCGGAGCGTTGCTTCACTACGGGGTGGAGCGTCCATTCCTGAAACTGCGGACGCGGGTTTTACATCAGGCGCCGGTTGCAGCTCACGCGTCTGGCGTGATTACCGGAGCCGGAACGGATGCGGCCTGATGTGGGTTAGGGGATTCACTCTAAGGGGAGGGTGTCATGTGCAAGCTCATGCGCATTGTGTGTTTCATGCTGCTGTTGTCTGTCGTGCCTTGTTCCGTGTTTGCCGCCACGGCGGCGCCGGCGGGCCCTTGCCGAACGATTGATCCGTCGACCTGCGCGAACGCCAACCAGCTCTCGCGAGCCAATGGCTTCGTGACGGCGCTGGGGCATTTCGCCGGCGACAGCAAGGTCAACTATTTCCGCGGCAGTCGCTCGGTGAGCGAGCAGGCCTTGTCGGCGCTGGGCGGCTCCTCGCCGTCGGTGCAGGTGCTGGCCGATAAGCGCTTCCTGTTCACCGCCTGCCCGGCGCGCGAGTGCGGTGGCAGTGCGGCTGCGGTGATCCTCAACGAGTACGGCCAGATCGAGGCGCTGGGTTTCTCCAGCTATCACTGCGATACCGCCTGCGACGATTTCCGCCACCTGGATTTCTACGTCCGCAAAGATGGCGACAACGAGGCGTTGATCAGCGAGTTGAAAGCGTGGGGCCTGGGCGATCCGCTCAAGAGCACGCTGTGGCGTCCCGAGGCCGACCAGGGCATCGAGAACCGTGTAGACGTCCATACGCTGCCGTAAGTGCAGGGTCTTTCGTCGACGGTCGCTTGGTCGGGCGGCCGTCGATGCTGCTTCGGGCACCTACGCCTGGAGCACGATGCGGTAACGCGCCTTGCCCTCCTCAAGATGCTTGAGCGCGGCATTGACGTCCGACATGGGGAACATTTCCACCTGCGGACGAATATCGTGGCGGGTGGCGTAGTCGAGCAGGGTGGCGATATCCACCGGTGCGCCGGTGGGCGAGCCGGAAACCTCCCGCTCCGTCAGAATCAACGCGAATGCCGAGACGGGGATGGGCTCAAGCACGCCGCCCACCACATGCATGCGACCACGCGGCGCGAGTGTGCCGAGCAGCGCCGCCCAGTCCAGCGGCACATTCACCGTCACCAGCAATAGATCCAGCGAGCCGGCGATGCCCGCAATCGCATTGGCATCGCGACTGGAAACGACGTTGTGCGCACCGAAGCTGCGCGCCTCGTCCGCCTTCGACGCGTTGGAGGTGAAGGCAGTGACTTCGCAACCCCAGGCGCGGGCAAACTTCACCGCCATATGCCCCAGGCCGCCGATCCCAACCACGCCTACGCGGGCGCTCGGGCTGATGTTGTAGGCCAGAAACGGCTTGAGCACTGTGATGCCGCCGCACAACAGCGGGCCCGCACTCGGCAGGTCAATGCCGTCGGGCAGGGGGATGGTCCAGGCCCAGTGGGCGCGCACTTTGTCGGCAAAGCCGCCGTGATGGCCGCCAATGGTCGGCTGCACTTCGGGACACAGGTTCTGGTGACCTGACAGGCATTGATGGCAATGCATGCAACTGCCCGCGGTCCAGCCGATGCCCACGCGCTGGCCGACCTTCAATCCTTTGGCCTGCGGGCCCAGAGCCGTGACTCGTCCGACGACCTCGTGACCCGGTACGAAGGGAAAGCGCGACATGCCCCATTCGTTGTTGATCATCGACAGATCGGAGTGGCAGACGCCGCAATAGTCCACCGCCACCTCCACCTCTTCGGCGCCCAACGGGCCGAGATCGAACTCGGCAAGCACCAGCGGCTTGCCCGGTTCCTGGACAGCCCAGCCTTGCATGGTTGACATGGCATTGCTCCGATCGGGGAGGGTGGCGTGTGGGAAAACGCGCAGTCTAGGGCGCCCCGTGTCGGTGCCACGTGTAAAGCACAACGATGGACGAATGACGCACGCTGTTGGCATGCTGTTCCATCCCCACCCGTGGAGCGCTCCCATGCAATACCGTCGCCTTGGCACATCCGGCCTGCAGCTTTCTGCGCTCTCGTTCGGCGCATGGGTCACCTTTGGCACCCAGGTGGGGCGTTCGCTGGCGCGCGATCTGCTCGCGATGGCCCACGATCACGGCATCAATTTTTTCGACAACGCCGAGGTCTACAACCATGGCGTCGCCGAGACGCTGATGGGCGATGTGCTCGCCGATCTGCGCTTTCCCCGCGACAGCTACTGCGTGTCGAGCAAGGTTTATTTCGGTGCGGTCGACAGTCCGCTGCCCACCCAGCGCGGCCTTTCGCGCAAGCACGTGATCGAGGCCTGTCATCAGGCGCTGGAGCGCTTGCGCGTCGATCATCTGGATCTCTACTTCTGCCATCGACCCGATCCGGATACGCCGATTGTCGAAACCGTGGCGGCGATGGATACGCTGGTGCGCCAGGGCAAGGTGCTCTATTGGGGCACCAGCGAATGGCCGGCGGAGGCCATCATCGAAGCCCATCGTGCGGCGCGCGACAACCACATGTTCGCGCCGACGATGGAGCAGCCGCAGTACAACCTGCTGCATCGCGAGCGCGTGGAGCAGGAATACGCGCCGCTGTACGACACTTACGGCATGGGCACCACGATCTGGTCGCCGCTGGCCTCGGGTTTGTTGAGCGGCAAGTACAACCAGGGCGTGCCTGCCGAATCGCGTCTGGCGCAGCCGGGCTACGAGTGGTTGCGTGAAGCGGTGCTGGAGAACGATGGCTCGCGACTAGAGAAGGTGCGACGCCTGGCGCCGATCGCCGATGAACTCGGCGTCTCCATGGCGCAGCTGGCGATTGCCTGGTGCCTGGCCAATCCGCACGTTTCCACGGTGATGCTGGGGGCGAGCAAGTTGGAGCAGCTGGAGCAGAATCTTGGTGCGTTGGCGTTGTTGCCGAAGTTGGATGGGGATGTTTTGAAGCGTATTGCGGCAGCAGTGGCGTGACCTGATCTTCTGTGGGAGCGCACCCTGTGCGCGACCGCCACGCCCGGGTGTATCGCTCCGTTGGTTTGTCGCGCACAGGGTGCGCTCCCACACACAGCAAATGCCCTTTGCCCGCGGTTTGCCACAACTGGTCCCCGTGTCGCCCGCGCACGGCCCTCGGCATCCGCAAAAAGCGCGACATGCTGCCCCGACTTTCCATCAAGGATGTTGGCTTATGAAACTTTCCCGCATCGCGATTGGCGGCTGCCTCGCGCTCGCCTCGATCACCGTCGCGCACGCTGACAAGGCGGCCTGGACGCAGCCGCAGCAGCCGTTTCGCATCTACGGCAACACTTACTACGTCGGCACGCACGGGCTCACCGCCATTCTTATCGCTTCATCTGACGGTTTGGTGCTGCTTGATGGCACGCTGCCGCAGAACGCCGCGCTGGTCGAGGCCAATATCAAAGCGCTGGGCTTTCAGCTGCACGATGTAAAGCGCATCCTCAATTCGCACGCGCATTCGGATCATGCCGGCGGCATCGCTGCGATCGCGCGCGACAGCGGTGCGCGTGTGATGGCGAGTGAAGTCGGTGCGAAGGAGTTGCAGCTGGGTGGCCACTACCCGGACGATCCGCAATACGGCGACGCGCCGACGTATCCGCCGGTGAGTTCGGTGGAGGTCGTTGCAGACAACGGCGTGGTCCGCCTGGGCGACGTGACCGTGACTGCCCATTACACGCCTGGACACACGCCCGGCAGCACCACCTGGACGTGGCAGTCGTGCGAAGGCAAGCGCTGCCTCAACATGGTTTACGCCGATAGCATCAGCGCGCTGACGGCTGGCAGTTTCCGCTACAGCGATCCGGCCCATCCGGAGCGGGTGAGCAACTACCGGCACGGGCTGGCCGTGATCGCCAGCTTGCCCTGCGACATTTTGATGGTGCCGCATCCCGACCAGATCGATTTCCTCGAGAAGGTGGCCCGCCGCAGCGCCGGCGCGCCCGATCCCCTGGTGGACCCCGCCGCCTGTAAGGCCTACGCGCAGATGGGAACCCGCAGCCTGGATGACAGGCTGGCCAAGGAGCGCGTAGGGCAATAGACCGCCGGCAAAACAGGGTGTTGACACGGAAATGAGAATTATTATCATCTGAGGTGTCACCACTCTCCTGCGGAGCTCCACCATGACCACGGTTTTGTCCCTCCCCCAGGGTGCCGACGCCCTGGCGCGCCCGTTCCGCCTGCTCAGCCTGAAGCCATCGGCGCCCTCATCGGACGCCGTCACGCGCCGTGTTTCCAGCCAGATGCTGCTCAAGGGCGAACGTGAACTGGTGATCCAGCACCAGGGCAGCGAGTACCACCTGCGCCTGACCCGCAACGACAAGTTGATCCTCACCAAGTAAGTCTTGCCGCGGCGCAGGCCGGCGCCGGGCATGCCGTCTCCCCCGAGGGAGCTTCATGGGCAAGGACGCCTTCCTCCGGCCACGGCCGGGACACCTCTCAAGACCCTAAGCCACGCGGTTCTCCTTCGAACGCCAGCCAGGTCGCTTCCTGCCAAGGAGTACTGACGATGTTTGGCTGGCTTGCACATGCCTTTGCTACGAACCGATCCGGTACAGACACGGCGGCATGGACCATCAGCCGAAGCTCGGTTCGGATCGACGGCACGACGCTCGCCGCGCGCCTGCCATCGCTGGGTGGCGTGCTGTATCTGCCGGCTTGCGCCGCCTCGCGTCCCGCACGCGAGCTGGCTCCGGGCTGGCTGGTGACGCGGCAGGATCTGGCGCCGCTGCTGCAAACGGAAGAACTGCGCGCCTCAAGCATGATCGGCGCCGACGGCCCGCGCGAATGGATCGACTGCTTCGATGCGTCCGGCACGTTCTGCGCCCGCCTGCACCTGCTGCCGGACACCGACTATCTCGCCTGGGATGCCTTGCTCGCCGGCGGCACGCCACTGCCGGCCGCACCGGTATGTCCCGGCGAAGTGGCCTGCAAGGCGGCGATTGCGGAGCTGCTGTGTTTTCACACCGCGCGGATCGCGTCGCTGGATGTGCTCGACACGCTGCCGCTGGGACAACTCTCCTCACTGGGCCGGGGCATTGCCCGCGACGTGGCGAGGGCGGCGGCGGTGTCGCTGGCGCCGGCGTTCGACTAGGCAGGCGTCACGGTCACGTCCGCGGACGTTTGTCCGCCTGTCCGTGCAGGTGTCCGCGGACAGCTGTCCGCGCCCTGGGTGTGATTTCAACTCGCTGAAAAATATCGAATAAATCGACGCTTTGGACTTGGCACGCGGATTGCTCAGTAGGGTCAGGGGCCGCATTGTCAGCGGCCAGGGACCCATCGATGATTCGCGATACCTCCGCACAAGACCGACTGGTCGAGGTCAAATCCAATCCCAAGCGCCGCATGCTGCTGATCGGCATTGGCGTGGCCGTGGTGGCCGTGCTGGCCTTGTTCGGTCCGCGCATTGGGCGCCTGTTCTCGGCTGATGCGTCGGTGAGCAGCTCGCGCCTTGCGTTCGCCACGGTTGAGCGCGGTCCATTCGTGCGCGACATCGCGGCCGAGGGCAAGGTGGTGGCGGCAGTCAGCCCCACGCTTTATGCCACCTACGGCGGTGCGGTCACGCTCAAGGTGCACGCGGGTGATGCGGTGAAGAAGGGCCAGGTGCTCGCCGTCATCGACAGTCCCGAACTGACCAACAAGCTCGCCCAGGAAATGAGCGCCGCCGACGCCATGCAGGTGGATTACCTGCGTGCGCAGATCGATGCGCGCAAGACGCGCGGCGAGCTGCAGAAGGCCTTCGACAACGCCAGCATCGACAAGCAGGGCGCGGAACGCGACCTTGCCCGCTACCAGAAGGCCTTTACGCTGGGCGCCGTGCCCAGCATGGACGTGGACAAGTCCAAGGACACGCTCGAGAAGATGCGCATCACTCTCGAGCATGCCAAGACCGATCTGGCCACCAACACCGACAGCCTGAACTTCGACATCCAGTCCAAGAAGCTCGCGCACGATCGCCAGCTGCTGATGGTGAAGGATCTGCAGCGCCAGGTGGACGACCTCAACGTGAAGTCGCCGGTGGACGGCCAGGTCGGCCAGCTGTTCATTGCTGAGCGCGCCACCGTGGCCAAGGATGCCCAGCTGGTCAGCGTGATCGACCTGTCCGCGCTCGAAGTGGAAATGAAGGTGCCGGAAAGTTTCGCGCGTGACCTGGGCATCGGCATGACCGGCGAGATCAGCGGCAACGGCGTCACCTGGAAGGGCCTGGTCAGCGCCATTTCGCCCGAAGTGGTCAATGGCGAAGTCGCCGCCCGCCTGCGCTTCGACGGCCAGACGCCCAAGCAGCTGCGCCAGAACCAGCGCCTGTCCGTGCGCATCCTGCTCGACAAGCGCGACAACGTGCTCACCGTGCAGCGCGGCTCCTTCGTCGACGAATCGGGTGGCAGCTATGCCTACCTCGTGCGCGACGGCGTGGCGGAAAAGCATCCCATCCGCGTGGGTGCCAGCAGCATCGACAAAGTGGAAATCCTCGATGGCCTGAAGGAAGGCGACAACATCGTGATCTCCGGTACCGACAGCTTCAAGGGCGCCCAGCGCGTCGCCATCTCCAACTAACCACCACTCGAAGGACAACACCATGCTCAAGATGACTCATCTGTCCAAGGTCTACCGCACCGAAGTGGTGGAGACCTATGCGCTGCGCGACTTCAATATCAATGTGAACGAAGGCGAGTTCGTCGCCGTGACCGGCCCGTCCGGTTCGGGCAAGACCACCTTCCTCACCATTGCCGGCCTGCTGGAAACCTTCACTGGTGGCCAGTACCACCTCGACGGCGTTGAAGTGAGCAACCTCAACGACAACGAGCGCTCGCGCATCCGCAACGAGAAGATCGGTTTCATCTTCCAGGCGTTCAACCTGATTCCCGACCTCAACGTGTTCGACAACGTGGAAGTGCCGCTGCGCTATCGCGGCATGAAGGCGGCCGAACGCAAGGAACGCATCATGGATGCCCTCGAGCGCGTGGGCCTGGCTTCGCGTGCCAAGCACTATCCGGCCGAACTCTCCGGCGGTCAGCAGCAGCGCGTGGCTATTGCGCGCGCACTCGCCGGTTCGCCGCGCCTGCTGCTGGCGGATGAACCGACCGGCAACCTCGACACGCAGATGGCCCGTGGCGTGATGGAGCTGCTGGAAGAGATCCATCGCGAAGGCGCCACCATCGTGATGGTGACGCATGATCCGGAGCTGGCTGCCCGCGCGCAGCGCAACGTGCACATCATCGACGGTCAGGTGGTCGACCTGGCGGAAGACCCGCGCTTCCACCACGCCGTGCACGCCGCCCGCAACAACGCTCCGGCCTGATAGCCGGCCGCCGATGCCTCCTGCTTCGGCAGGAGGCGGATTGAAGCCCTGTAAAGGACGACCATGTTCGCCTACTACCTCCAGCTTGGCTTGCGCAGCCTCCGAAAAAACCMGCTGTTGACCCTGCTGATGGTGTTGGCGATCGGCTGCGGTGTGGCCGCGTCGATGACCACCTACTCGGTGTTCCGCGCGACCTCCAACAACCCGATTCCGCAGAAGTCCTCGCAGCTGTACGTGCCGCAGATCGACAACTGGGGTCCGGAAGCGCAGCAGGACAACAAGGGCGAGCCGCCCAATGCGATCACCTATACCGACGCCATCAACCTGATGCGCGACAAGCGGGCGACGCGCCAGACGGCCTTGTTCCCGGCGGCGATGTCGATCGTGCCGGCGGATCCGTCCATGCTGCCGTTCCGCGAAACCAGTTACGCGTGGTATGCCGACGCGTTCCCGATGTTCGACATTCCCTTCCTCTATGGCCATGGCTGGACGGCGGACGAAGATGCCTCGCACGCAGCGGTAGCCGTGATCGGCAAGGCGCTCAACGACAAGCTGTTCAATGGCGCCAACAGCGTAGGCAAGAACATCAACCTCAACGGCCGCGATTACCGCATCGTCGGCGTGGCGGCCAAGTGGAACCCCGAGCCGGTGTTCTACGACGTCATCAACACCAATGGCTTCGATGATCCGATCGAAGTGTTCATTCCTTTCACGCGTGCCGTGGAAGTGCAGACGACGACCAACGGCAACAACAACTGCAGCAAGGACCCGGGCAAGGGTTGGGATGCGTGGATCAAGTCCGAGTGCGTGTGGTTGGGTTACTGGGCAGAATTGCCGACCACGGCCCAGGCGGATGCCTATCGCCAGTATCTCAACGGTTACGCCGCCGAGCAGCAGCGTGCCGGCCGTTTCCACTGGGCACCCAATACGCGCCTGCGCAATGTGACCGAATGGCTCGATTACCAGAAGGTGGTGCCGCAGGAGGCCAAGGTCTCGCTGCTGGTGTCGCTGGGTTTCCTGCTGATCTGCCTGGTAAACACGGTGGGTTTGCTGCTCGCCAAGTTCATGAAGCGCTCCTCTGAAATCGGCGTGCGCCGTGCGTTGGGGGCGACGCGCAAGGAGATCTACCTGCAATTCCTGATCGAGGCAGCCGCGATCGGTCTGGCCGGTGGTGTGGTGGGTCTCGTGCTCACGGGCCTGGGTGTGATGGGTATCTCGCTGGTGTTTGAACCGGATATCGCCAAGCTCGCYACGCTCGACGGATCGCTGGTACTGCTCACCATGCTGCTGGCAATCCTGGCGACCGTGCTGGCGGCCTTTTATCCCACGTGGCGTGCTGCGCAAGTGCAGCCGGCATGGCAGCTGAAATCCAACTGAGGCGACGACGATGCTACAGATCAAGCCCATACTCGCCGCGCTCAAGCGTCACAAGGCAGGCACCGTTCTCATCGCCATGCAGATCGCCCTGACTTTGGCGATCGTCTGCAATGCGATCTTCATCATCCATCAACGCCTGGATCGCGTGCAGCGTCCCACCGGCATGGTGGAAAGCGACCTGATGGCGATCCAGACGCGCTTCGTCGGCACGGAGGAAACCAAGGCGGGTCCTCTGGTCAAGGCGGACCTGGTCGCGCTGCGCCAGCTTCCGGGCGTGCAGGACGCGGTGGCCTTGAACTCCTATCCGCTGCGCGGCGGTGGCTGGTCCACCGGTGTGCGCACCGATCCGGATGCGAAGAATTCCAAGGGACATACCACCCAATACTTCGGCGACGAGCACACCTTGCCGACCATGGCGCTCAAGCTCATCGCCGGACGCAACTTCCGTCCGGACGAAATCGTGGAAGCCGATCCGCAGGCCATACCCGATCCGGCCGCGATCATCGTGAGCAAGGCGCTGGCCGACAAGATGTATCCGGAAGGTTCGGCACTGGGCAAGACCATCTATATCGGCGATTCCAAGTCGCCCAGCACCATCGTGGGCATCGTGGAGCGCCTGCAGGTGCCGTGGAATGGCACGTGGTCCGACTCGTTCTACGAGAACTCGCTGATTCAGCCTGTACAACTCACCAGTGCGTTCACCAATTACCTGATCCGCACCAAGCCCGGCCAGCTGGCCGATGTGATGAAGGCGGCACCGGCGGCCTTGGTCAAGGCCAACCGCATGCGCGTGATTCCTTCCGAGCGTGGCRTGCGCAGCTTCGCCCAGGTGCGTGAGTATGCGTACAAGGGCGACCGCGGCATGGCCATCCTGATGGGCGTGGTGTGCCTGGTGCTGTTGGGCATCACGGCCGCGGGCATCGTCGGCCTGACCAGCTTCTGGGTCGGCCAGCGCCGCAAACAGATCGGCGTGCGACGCGCACTGGGCGCGACCAAGCACGACATTCTCAGCTACTTCCTCACCGAGAACCTGCTGATCGGCATCGCCGGCGTCCTGATTGGCGCCTTGCTCGCGGTCGGCATGAACCTGTGGCTGGTGACGCAGTTCGAGATGGCGCGCTTGTCGGTGGTCTATGTGTTGGTGGGCGTGGTGACGCTGCTGCTGCTGGGGCAGGGCGCCACGCTGGCGCCGGCTATGCGCGCTTCGCGCGTGTCGCCGGTGGAAGCCACGCGCTCGGTCTGACCGGCGCGTGGTGAAGCAGTACAGAGATCGCACGACCAGTTGAGAAGCACGAGGCAACGATGAGCGGCATGTTTGTGCACAACTTGCGACTGGGCGCGGCGAGCCTTCGGCGCAACGTCTTGCTGACGACATTGATGATCATGTCGATCGGTTTTGGCGTAGCGGCGTCGATGGTGACCTTTGCCGTGTTCCGTGCGGTATCGGGTGATCCGATCCCGCAGAAGTCGTCGCAATTGTTCGTGCCGCTGATCGACAACCGCGGTCCGCAATACAACCGCCACGGCGAGCCGCCCTCGGCGCTCAACTATGTCGACGCCGTGGCCCTGATGCGGGCGCACAAGGCGGTGCGCCAGACCATGCTGTATCCGGTGGGTCTTTCGGTGATGCCGGATGACCCGCACCGCATGCCGTTCAAGGCGCCCGGCTATGCCACCTACGGGGACTTCTTCAGCATGTTCGAGGTGCCGTTCCTGTATGGCAGCGGCTGGAACGATGCGGAAGACGAAGCGCGCGAGCCCGTCATCGTGATCAGCCGCGAGCTCAATCAGAAGTTGTTCGGCGGCAACAACAGTGTCGGTCAGCGACTGGTGCTGGATGACAAGCAGTACCGCATCGTCGGCGTCACCGACAAGTGGGATCCCAAGCCGCGCTTCTTCGACACCTTCAGCGGCAATGCCTATGCTGATCCTGCGCAGATCTATATTCCCTTTACTTATGCCATCGCGCAGCACATCGACACACGCGGCAACAACAATTGTGGCAGCGACGGCAAGCGTGGCGATACCTGGGATAGCTGGTTGCAGGGCGAGTGCGTGTGGATCAACCCATGGGTCGAGCTGAACAATGCCGAGCAGGTCCAGGCCTACCGGCAATTCCTGGACGGCTACGCGCGTGAGCAGCGCGAGGCGGGTCGCTTCAATTGGGCTCCCAACAATCGCCTGCGCAACGTGCGCGAATGGCTGGACTACCAGCATGCGGTGCCGCCGGAAAGCCGCATCTCGATGACGCTGGCGTTCGGTTTCCTGCTGATCTGCCTGGTCAACACGATTGGCCTGCTGCTGGCGAAGTTCATGCGCCGCGCTCCGGAGATTGGCGTGCGTCGCGCGCTCGGTGCCTCGCGTGCTGACATCTATCGCCAGTTCCTGGCGGAGGCGGCGATGGTTGGACTGGCGGGCGGTGCCCTGGGATTGCTGTTCACCGCGATCGGCATGCTCGGCCTGGGCATGGTGTTCGAGCCGCAGATTGCGCGGCTTGCACACCTGGACGTGTCGTTGATGCTGTTGACCCTGCTGGTGGCCATCACGGCGACCGTGGTTGCGGCGTTCTATCCCACCTGGCGGGCGGCGCAAGTGCAGCCCGCCTGGCAGCTCAAGTCCAACTGAGGGGAGGGACGAGCCATGCAGATCAAACCGATTCTTTCCGCCTTGCGCCGGCACAAGGCCGGCACCTTTCTGATCGCCGCGCAGATCGCGCTGACGCTGGCGATTGTCTGCAATGCGTTGTTCATCATCCAGCAGCGCGTGGCGCATCTGTCCGAACCGAGCGGCATCGACGAAGCCAACACCTTCGTGATCAAGAGCGAATGGGTAGGCGCGCCCGGTCCCGATCAGGCCGATGCGCAGATGCGCGAAGACTTGCAGGTGCTGCGCCAGGTGCCCGGCGTGCAAAATGTGACGCCGAGCAATTCGTATCCGCTGCGCGGCGACGGTTGGGATGACGCCATCAGGCTCAAGCCCGACCAGGTCCAGGACACCTCCGGCGCAACCATCTACTTCGCCGACGAAAACTTTATCGACACGCTGGACCTCAAGCTCATCGCCGGGCGCAATTTCCGGGCCGAGGAAATTGGCCATATGGACCTGCGTTACAAGCTCGCGCCGCCGGTAGTCATCATCACCAAGGCCCTGGCGGAAAAACTCTTCCCGGGCGAAACCGCGGTGGGCAAGACGATCTACCTGATCGGCGGTCCGGCGACCGTCGTGGGTGAGGTGGAGCTGCTGCAGGCGCAAAGCGTGGAGCATTGGGCCTCCGAGTTCGCCTATCGCTCGGTGATCATCCCCGAGCGGCTCAATGTGTCGCTGGGCGCGTTCTACATCGTGCGCACTCGACCGGGGCAGCTCGATACAGCCATGCCGGCCGCGGTCAAGGCGCTGTTTGCGCATAACCCGCGACGCGTGATCAACGAGGACGATGGCGTGCTTCCATTCAGCGAAGTGCGCTCGCGCGCCTACGAGAGCGATCGCGGCATGGCCATCCTGATGGGTGTGATCTGCGCGGTGCTGCTGGCCGTTACCGCGGCAGGCATTGTCGGTCTCACCAGTTTCTGGGTCGGCCAGCGCCGCAAGCAGATCGGTGTGCGGCGCGCACTGGGTGCGACCCAGCGCGACATACTCAATTACTTCATGACCGAGAACCTGCTGATCAGCGTGGGCGGCGTGCTGTTCGGGGCGGTGCTTGCGATTGCGATCAATTTGTGGATGGTCACGCGTTTTGAGATGCATCACCTGTCGATGGTGTATCTGATGGCAGGCGTGGCGATGTTGTTGTTGCTGGGACAGGGTGCGGTGCTGGCGCCGGCGCTTCGCGCGTCGCGCGTGCCGCCGGTGGAGGCCACGCGATCGGTGTGATCGCGTGGAGGGTGCTAAGGAGGGGAAACCACATGTTCGGCTATTACCTTGACCTGGCGCTACGCAGCCTCAGGCGTAACAAGATTCTCACCGCGCTGATGGTGGTGGCGATCGCCCTGGGCATCGGGGCGAGCATGACCACACTCACGGTGCTGCATGTGCTGTCGGGCGATCCGTTGCCCGGCACCAGCGCCACGCTGTTCTATCCGCAGGTCGATCCGCGCGACATGGACGGCTACGAGGAAGGCAAGCGCCCGCCGGAACAGGTCAGCTGGGTCGACGGCATGAACCTGCTGCATGCCAAGCGCGCCGACCGCCAGGCCTTGATGACGGGTGGTGCCGTGCCGGTGCAGCCGGCACAGGCCAACATCGATCCATTTTTCAGCGATGCGCGCTACACGAGCAGCGACTTCTTCCCGATGTTCAAGCTGGCGTTCGTGTACGGTCGTCCGTGGAGCGAGTCCGAAGACAACGCCAAGGCGCGCGTGGTTGTGATCAGCCGCACGCTCAATGAGAAGCTCTTCGGCGGCAAGAACAGCGTCGGACAAACGCTGCGCATGAAGGACAGTGCGTTCCAGGTGGTTGGCGTGCTGGACACCTGGCGCCCGACGCCGCGCTTCTACGACTTGAACATGGAAAGCTACGGCTCGGTGGAAGACGTCTTCGTCCCGCTGACCACTGCTCGCGATGTCCACTTCGAACACAGCGGATCCACCGATTGCTGGGGTACCGGTGGCGGCGACGACGAGCACGCCGAAACTTCGCCGTGCGTCTGGCTGCAGTTCTGGGTGCAGATCAACGGTACGGACAAGGTTGCCGCCTATCGCGACTACCTGGTGCATTACTCGCAGGAGCAGAAGACGCTCGGTCGCTTCCAGCGTCCGCCGAATGCGCAGCTGCCCAGCCTGATGGAATGGCTGGACATCAACAAAGTGGTGCCCGGCGACGTGCGCCTGCAGACCTGGCTGGCGCTGGGCTTCTTGCTGGTGTGCTTGGTGAACACCGTGGGCCTGATGCTGGCAAAGTTCCTGCGCAAGTCCGGCGAGCTGGGCGTGCGCCGTGCACTGGGCGCATCCAAGCGTGAAGTGTTTGCACAGCTGCTGATCGAGTCCGGCGTGATCGGCCTCGCCGGTGGCATGGTTGGCCTGCTGCTGGCCTTCTTCGGACTGTGGCTGGTGCGCAAGCAGCCGTCCAGTTACGCGGCGCTCGCGCATATGAGCATGGGCATGTTGTTGGTGACGTTCCTCCTGGCCGTTGGCGCCACCTTGCTTGCCGGCCTGTTGCCGGCGTGGCGCGCCTGCCAGATCACTCCCGCACTGCAACTGAAGAGCCAGTGATCATGGACATACTCCCGATTCTCTCCACGTTGCGCCGCCACAAGACCACCGCCTTCCTGGTGATCGTGGAGATCGCGCTGACCTGCGCCATCGTCTGCAACGCGGTCTTCATCATCAACCAGCGCATCGATCGCATCCATATGCAGAGCGGCGTGGATGAGCAGCATCTGCTGCATATCGCGCTGACCAACATCGGCGTGACCAAGGACGACAAGGCGCGCCGCGCGGAGGACCTGGCCGCGCTGCAACAGGTGCCGGGCGTGGTGTCGGTGGCCTCGGTCAACCAGGTGCCGTTCGGCAATTCATCGTCCAACGGCAGCATCAAGCTCGATCCCAAGCAGCGCCTCGCCACGCTCAATGCCACCGACTACTTCGGCGAGAACGTCACCCAGACGCTGGGCACCCAGCTGATCGCGGGGCGCGAACTGCACGCCGATGACTATATGGACATGGACCAAGTGGTCAGCGCGGCGGCGGCAAAGGATGCCAAGGGCATTCCGCACGTCACGGTGATTACGCAGAAGATGGCCAATCGCCTGTGGCCGGGACAGTCGGCGCTGGGCAAGCAGGTCTACATGTCCGACTACGCATTCACCGTGGTGGGCGTGGTCAAGGAGCTGATTCGCCCATCGATCTGGGACGATTCGGCGGCCAGCTACTCGATGGTGTTGCCGATACGCGTGGCGAACAACGAGTACATCGTGCGCGTGGACGACCCGAAGAATCGCGAGCGGGTGCTGAAGGCGTCAGTGGCGAAGCTCAAGGAGATCAACCCGCATCGCATCGTGCTCAAGCAGCATCTGTTGTCGAACATGCGCGAGGATTTCTTCCAGAACGATCGCGCGATGACGGGACTGCTGGTGGCTGTATGTGCGGCGCTGCTTGTGGTCACCGCACTGGGCATCGTCGGCCTGGGCAGCTTCTGGGTCGCACAGCGTCGCCGGCAGATCGGCGTGCGGCGCGCGCTGGGTGCGACGCGCAGAAATATCCTGCATTACTTCCAGACCGAGAACTTCCTGCTCGCCACCATCGGCATCGGCGTGGGCATGGTGCTGGCCTACGGCATCAACCTGCTGTTGATGGTTCACTACGAACTGCCGCGGCTGCCGGCGATTTATTTCCCCGTGGGCGCCTTGCTGCTCTGGACGATAGGGCAGCTGGCCGTGCTGGGGCCGGCGATGCGTGCAGCAGCGGTGCCGCCGGTGGTCGCCACGCGTTCGGTCTGAGTCACGGAGGGACAAGGGAATGTTCGGTTACTACCTCGATCTGGCGCTGCACAGTCTCGGCCGCAACAAGATACTCACCGCATTGATGGTGTTGGCCATTGCGGTGGGTATCGGCGCCAGCATGACGACGCTCACGGTGGTGCATCTGCTCTCCGGCGATCCCTTGCCGGGACGCAGCCAGGCGATCTTCTATCCGCAAGTGGACGCCGATCCGAAGAACAAGGACAGCAGCGAACCGCTGGACATGCTGGACTACCGGTCAGCGCTAGACCTGTGGAGCGCCAAGCGCGCCGATCGTCAGGTGATGCTGGTGCAGAGCACGGTGCGGCTGAATACGGCCGATGCCGGCAAGCCCGCCGTGATGATGCCGATGCTGTCGGCCACGGCGGACTTCTTCAGCATGTTCAATGTGCCGTTCCGTTATGGCGGGCCCTGGAGCGAGCAGGATGATGCGGCCCGCGCGCGCGTGGCCGTGATCACTGACGATCTCAACCAGAAGCTGTTCGCCGGCGAGAACAGCGTGGGGCGCGTCCTGCGCCTGCGCAGCAGCGACGTGCGTATCGTGGGCGTGCTCAAGCCATGGCGACCTTCGCCACAGTTCTACGCAGTCCGGGGCGGCCGCTTTGCCGCGGGCGATACCAGCGACTTCTATGCCAAGCCGGAAGACGTGATCACGCCGTTCTTTACCGGGCTGGACGTCAACGATGGCAATTTCCAGCAATTCACCTGCTGGCAGATGCCCGCGCGTCCGGGACATTTGCAGGATTCTCCCTGTGTTTGGGTCGCGCTATGGGTGCAGATCAACGATCCCACCCACGTCGCCGCTTATCGACGCTTCGTGGCTGACTACGCGGCGCAGCAGCAGGCGATCGGTCGCTTTACGCATGCGGGCAACACACGCATGCGCAGCCTGATGGGCTGGCTGGATTTCAACGGCGTATTGCCCAGCAATGTGCGACTGCAGGCCTGGCTGGCGGTGGCTTTTCTGGCCATCTGCCTCGTCAACATGGTCGGCTTGTTGCTGGCGAAATTTTTGCGCCGCAGTGGCGAAATTGGTTTGCGCCGCGCACTGGGCGCCAGTCGCGCGGCGGTATTCGCGCAGTACATGGTGGAGTCGGGCCTGATTGGCCTGATCGGTGGGGTCTGTGGCTGGTTGCTGACCATGGCGGGGCTGTGGTTTATCCGGCAGCAGCCGGTGGCCTATGCGGATCTTGCGCGACTGGATGTGCCGATGTTCCTGCTCACCTTCGTCGCCGCGATCGGCGCCAGCCTGCTGGCCGGCGCGCTGCCGGCAGTGCGTGCGTGCCGCGTGGTGCCGGCATGGCAACTGAAATCGCTGTGAGGCCCGCCATGACGCAATTTGCTCCCATCCTTTCCGCTTTGCGCCGTCATCGTCTGGCCACGGCGCTAATCGCGCTGGAAATCGCGCTCGCCTGCGCGGTGTTGTGCAACGCCTGCTTTCTTATCGTGGGACAGCTGCGGGCGCTGCATATCGAAAGCGGTGTGGCCGAATCCTCGCTGGCGGTGATCAACCTAGGTTGCGACGGATGCAAGGGCGCCGACCTGAACGCAAGGGTGACCACCGCGTTGCGTGCCGTGCCCGGCGTGCAGTCGGTGGCGGTGGTCAATGCCGTGCCGTTCGCGCAACCCACGGTCTATGCCGGCATCAACCTCGACCACGAACATTTCATCGCCGTGCCGCACTTCTACGCGGGCGGTCCCGGTGCCGTGGAAACGCTGGGGCTGCAACTGGTGGCGGGACGTGCATTCCAGCCGGAGGACTTTCAGACGGCCGACCTGTGGTTGCCACAGAACCCCTCGGTTTGGATCACCCGCGCGTTCGCCGAGCGGTTGTGGCCCGGACAGGACCCGCTGGGCAAGGAGTTCTTTTCGGACCAGTACCACTTCCGCGTGGTCGGCGTGATGGCGCACCTGACGCCTCCCGATCCAGGTGGCGGTCATGGCGACAGTGCGGGCGAGTGGTCCGTGTTCGTGCCGGTGAATCCAGGCACGTCGCTCAATGGTGTTTATGCGGTGCGCGCGAATCCCGCCGATCTGCCGCGTGTACTCCGCGAAGCTCGCGACGCGGCGCAGAAGGCTGCCCCCGAGGCGGTGCTCGACCTGCAACAGAGCCGCACGGTGCCTGAGTTGCGCTCGGATTTCTTTCGCCAGACGCGGATCATGGTCGGCACGCTGGCCGGCGTCATCGTGGCGTTGCTGCTGGTGACGGCGCTGGGGATCGTAGGGCTGGCCAGCTTCTGGGTGCAGCAACGGCGCAAACAGATCGGCATRCGCCGCGCCATCGGCGCCACGCGCGGCGACATCCTGCATTACTTCCAGGCCGAGAATTTCCTGATCGTGACGGTGGGCATCGCCATCGGCATGGTCCTGACCTTCGCACTCAATCTGGTGCTGATGAAATTTTACGAAGTGCCGCGCCTGCCGGTGTATTACCTGCCAGTCGGTGCGCTGGTGCTGTGGGGACTGGGGCAGCTAGCCGTATTGGCGCCGGCCCTGCGCGCGTCGCAAGTACCGCCGATGGTGGCGACGCGATCGGTGTGATTTCTTGCGGGGAATGGCATGGACGGCGCTGCGCCGGTTAATGTCACAGGGGAGCAGCGTGCCGCGAACGCTGCGGCAAGATGGTGACTCAAACAACAGGGCAGGGAACGGATGCGTTACAACCTGATGTTGGCGTGGCACGGACTCAAGCGATTTCCACGCAGCACCATACTCGCCGTGCTCACCGTGGCGATGGGGCTGGCCGCCACCATGACGACACTGGCCTTGCTGCACCAACTCACGGCCGATCCGTTGCCGGGGCGCAGTGGCCATCTGTATCTGGCGTGGGTGGATACGGTGAGGGCCAAGTCGGCGCAAAGTACATCGCTCAACGGTGTGGCGATCAACGCCAACCACCGGATCAAACTGGACGATGCAAAGGGGCTCTTGCACGACCACCGGGCCCACTGGCAGGCCCCCATGGCCAGCACCTCCGTGGAGATGACCGGCAGTGGGCCCAATCCGCGCAGCAAACACGATTACGTGATGGCAACCACCAGCGAGGTGATACCGCTGTTTGGCATTGCGCTGCGTAGCGGGCGCGGTTGGACGCCTGGTGAGGACGAGCAGCGCGCACGCGTGGTCGTGATCGACAGCGAGCTTGCGCAATCGATCTATGGGACGGTCGACGTTCTAGGTCGTGAATTGAAAATCGGCAAGGGTGTGTTTCGCATTATCGGTGTGAGCGCGGTTTTCGCGCCTCAGCCGCATTTCTACGATCTTTCGGCATTCGCATTCAGTGGCACACGGCGGGATCGTGCTTTCGTTCCTGTATCCGCCTTGCTGGATGCCGGTGGCGAACTGTCCGGCAACGATGGCTGCGACGAAGACGCGCCTGCGAAAAAGACCACGCTCTTTGGCACCGACGTCGCGCATTGCGCCGCGTTGAGCTATTGGGTGGATCTCCCTTCGAAAGCCCAAGTCGACGATTTTCGGTCTTATCTCCAGCATTACGTGGAAGAGCAGAAATCGCTGGCAGGTTTTGGCAAGCCCGCGCGCTCTGATCTCATAGGCGTGGGGGCATGGCTGAGAAGGCAGAACGTGGTGCCGGACAACGCGTGGTTGAACGCGTGGCTGGCGGGCTCGTTCCTGCTCCTGTGCATGGCCAACGTGGCGGGCCTGCTCGCGGCGCGCTTCCTGCGTCGTGGCGCGGAAGTCGGCATTCGTCGTGCACTGGGTGCACCTCGGCGTGCGATTTTCCAGCAGCACGTATTCGAGGCTGCATTGATCTGCCTGGTCGGTGGCTTGCTGGCGCTACCGCTGACTTTGTTCGGGCTGTGGACGTTGCGTCTGCAGGACAGCGGCTTCACCGATCTGGCCCGCCTGGATCCGGCGATGTTCGGCGCGCTGTTCCTGCTTGCGCTGGGCGAGGGTGTGCTTACGGGGTGGTTGCCTGCCTGGCGGGCGTCGCGCGTTGAGCCGGGCCTGCAGGTCAAGAGTGCATAAGGGGAGCGCGATGTCACTTCGGATCATGCTCAAGATTTTGCAGCGCCACGCGCTGATGCCTGCGCTGGTCTTGCTACAGGTGGCGTTGGCATGCGCCATTCTGTGCAATGTCCTGTTCCTCGTCTGGCAACGCGTGCAGCCAATGGTCGCACCCAGCGGCCTTGCCGAGGACGAACTGGTGCTGGTGGATCAGATCGCCTCACACGTACGGCCGTGGACCGCTGCCGAGGCGCGCGAGGGGCAGCTTGCACTGAGTCATCTCCCAGGCGTGCGTTCGGCGTCGGGTGCGCTGGGGTTGCCCATGATCGGCCAGGTGACCGTCGATTACGCGCTCAAATCGCCCTCGGGCGTGTCGGTGGGTGTGAACGGTTATTTCGGCGATGGCCTGGTCAAGGCACTGGGTCTTCAGTTGGTCGAGGGACGTGATTTCCTGCCCGGCGAGTACGGAGACATTGGTGTCAGCCAGAGCTCCAGCGGCGTGCCCACCGCCAAAACAGCTCAGTCCATCATCATTACGCAGTCGCTCGAGCGGCAGTTGTTCAAAGGTGAGTCTGCGGTGGGCAAGCTGTTGGCTGTCCCCGATGACCCCAGCGACCCGGGCTATCGGGTGGTGGGTGTCGTGCGCCATCTGATGCGCAACCAAGTCGATCTTGCGACGGATGGGCGCGCCGACAACACCATACTGGCGGCCCTGCGTGTCGGCGATACAGCCATCCTCAGTTACGCCGTACGGATCGATCCGGCCATGCGCGAGGTGGCCTTGCGTGGCATCCGCGACACCATCAAGCGTGAGTTTGGCCCCCTGATGGGCGGGGAATCCTTTGTGCGCATCGGCACCTATGCCGAGCGCCGCAGTGAAGCATTGAGGAGCGCCCGCGCCGCCCTGTGGCTCTTCGCCGGCGTCACCATCGCCGTCATCGTCGTCACCGCCATCGGCATCATGGGCCTCACCGGCTTCTGGGTGCAGCGGCGCACGCGCCAGATCGGCATCCAGCGGGCGCTGGGGGCGCGTCGCTCGCAGGTGTTGCGCTATTTCATGCTGGAGAACCTGCTGATTGCCGGCGCTGGCGTGGTGGTCGGCATGGCGTTGGCTTATGTGGCCAATGGGCTGCTGATGCATTACTACGAACTGCCGCATCTGCCATGGAACTACTTGCCCATCGGCGGCGCGGTGGTGCTGTTGCTCGGCCAGTTGGCCGTGCTGGCGCCGGCCAGGCGGGCGGCTGAGGTGCCCCCGGTGGTGGCCACGCGGGCTATCTGAACGAGGGGCCGTGCAGTTCGGCACGGGCAGCCCGGCCCGCGGTGTGCAGAATAGGCGTTATCTCAACCCGAGGATGTACCCATGAAGATTGGACCACGTATGCTCCTGGTCAGCCTGGCACTGTCTGCGGCCTGCGCCGCCTCGGTGCAGGCCGCCACGGCGGATGTCTCCACGCGCGAAAAGGCGTTGAACGATCTGCTGGCCGAGCAGTGGCAGCACAATCTGGAGAACTCGCCGGAGTTCGCCACCATCCTCGGCGATCTGCGCTACAACGACCGCTGGACCGACGCCTCGCTGGCGCACCAGCAGGCCGAAATAGCCAAGGCCCAGGACTTCCTCAAGCGCTTCCAGGCGATCGACACCACCGGCTTCTCCGCCGATGACAAGCTCAACCAGCAACTGATGGTTCGCCAGCTGCAGGACGCGCTCAAGTCGCATCAGCTGAAGCTCGACGAGATGCCGCTGGACCAGATGAGCGGCGCGCACCTGCAGCTCGCCGGTTTCATCAGCTCCATCCCGTTCGACAACACCAAGGAATACGACGACTACCTCGCGCGCCTGAAGGCCGTGCCCGCCCTGTTCGACCAGGTCACCGCGGTCGCGCAGCAGGGCCTGAAGGACGGCATGATGCCGCCGAAGTACCTGCTCGAAAAAGTCGTCACGCAGATCGACAGCATCGGCAAGCCGGCCGGCATGGACAGCGTGTTTGCCGAGCCGTTGAAGCACTTCCCCAAGTCGGTCTCCGCGGCTGACCAGAAGCGCCTGCACGACGCCATCCTCGCCGCCATCGACCAGCAGGTACGCCCGGCCTACCAGAAGCTCGGCGCCTTCGTGAAGAACGACTACGCCCCGCACGGCCGCAGCGAGCCGGGCGTGTGGCAGCTGCCCAACGGCGCGGCCATCTATGCGTTCCAGGTGGAGCAGATGACCACCACCAAGGAAAGCCCGGAGCGCATCCACGAGATCGGCCTGTCCGAAGTGAAGCGCATCGAAGGCGAGATGACCGAGATCGCCAAGCAACAGGGCTTCAAGGATCTGCCGAGCTTCCGCGAGTCGCTCAAGACCAACCCGAAGGTGCATGCGACCTCGCGTGAGGACATCCTCAACCGCTATCGCAATTACCTGGCTGGCATGCAGCCGGAACTGCCCAAGCTGTTCGGCCTGCTGCCCAAGACCAAGGTGGAAGTGGTGCCGGTGGAAGCCTTCCGCGAGAAGGAAGCCGCTGCGGCCGAATATCACCAGGGCACGCCGGATGGCTCGCGTCCGGGCCAGATCTTCGTCAACACCGGCGACTACCAGAACCGCAGCGTGCTGAGCATCGAGTCCACCGCCTATCACGAAGGCATCCCGGGCCATCACATGCAGATCTCGATCGCGCAGACCCTGCCCAAGCTGCCGCCGTTCCGCCAGCAGGCGGGCTATACCGCGTATATCGAAGGCTGGGCGCTGTATGCCGAGCAGCTGGGCAAGGAAGTGGGCTTCTACAAGGATCCGCTGTCCTACTACGGTCATCTGTCCGATGAACTGCTGCGCGCCGACCGCCTCGTGCTCGACACGGGCGTGCATTACAAGCACTGGTCGCGTCAGCAGATGGTGGACTTCTTCCATGCCCATTCCAGCGAGGATGAGCCGGATGTGCAGGCCGAAACCGACCGTTACATCACCTGGCCGGGCCAGGCGCTTGCATACAAGATGGGCCAGCTGAAGATCCTCGAGCTGCGTGCGCGCGCCAAGAAGGAGCTGGGCGACAAGTTCGACATCCGCTCGTTCCACGACGAGGTACTGGGCGGCGGCGCACTGCCGCTGGACGTGCTCGAATCGCGTACCGACGCCTGGATCGCCGCCGTGAAGGCGGGCAAGGCGCCGGTGCATCCGGTCGCTGGCTGATCCACCTGCGTGCGTCGCCCTCGGGGCGGCGCACGCATCCCTGGCCAGGATGGACGGGAATATGAACGACGAATCGCCACGAATCGACCGATTGATGGCAACCTTTTGGCGTGGAGATGCATCCACGTCTACATGTGCAAGCGACGAATGCGAACCGTACTGATCATCGACGACAACCCGGCCGTGGGTGAGGCGCTGTCCCTGGCGCTCTCCCTCCATGAGATCCGCCCGCTGATCGCGCTCACGCCCGAGCAAGGCCTGGCCATGCTCGAGACCGAGCGGGTGGACGTGGTGATCCAGGACATGAATTTCACCGCCGATACCACCTCGGGCGAGGAGGGCATCGCGCTGTTCCGCGAGCTGCGCCAGCGCCACACCGATATGCCGGTGATCCTGCTCACGGCCTGGACCCACCTGGAAACCGCGGTTGAACTGGTCAAGGCGGGGGCGGCCGACTATCTCGCCAAACCGTGGGACGACGCCAAGCTGCTCGCCACGGTGGAGAACCTGCTGGAGCTTTCCGAGTCCACCCGCGAGGTCACGCGCGCGCGCAACGAGCGCCGCAAGCGCCGCGAAGACCTGCAGCGCCGCTACGACCTCGACGGCATCGTGTTCGCCTCCGAAGCGATGGCACGCACGCTGGACCTGGCCTGCCAGGTGGCGCGCTCCGACGTGCCCGTGCTCATCACCGGGCCCAACGGCGCCGGCAAGGAACGCATCGCCGCCATCGTGCACGCCAACTCGGCAGTCAAACGTGGCCAGTTCATCGCCGTGAACTGCGGTGCGCTGCCGGGTGAATTGATCGAAGCCGAATTGTTCGGCGCCGAAGCCGGCGCTTACACCGGCGCCAACAAGGCGCGCGAAGGCCGCTTCGAAATGGCCGACGGCGGCACCTTGTTCCTCGACGAAATCGGCAACCTGTCGTTGTCGGGACAGGTGAAGCTGCTGCGCGTGCTGGAGACCGGCCAGTTCGAGCGACTGGGCTCGGGTCGCACGCGCCAGGTAAAGGTGCGCGTCTTGAGCGCCACCAATGCCGACCTGAAGGCCATGATCCGTGCAGGCACCTTCCGCGAAGATTTGTATTACCGCCTCAACGTGATCGAAGTGAACCTGCCGCCGCTGGCCGATCGCGTCGACGACATCCTGCCGCTGGCCGAATTCTTCCTCGGTGGCCGCGCTGAACTGACCGATGCCGCGCGCGATTCGATGCTGAGCTATCCGTGGCCGGGCAACGTGCGTGAATTGAAGAACTCCATCGAGCGCGCCGCTTTGCTGGTGAGTGATGGCCGCATTACGCCCGAACAGCTGAACCTGCCGCAGATTGCCGTAGCCGGCACACGCAACCTGGATGAACCCAGCCGCGAGTCGGTGGAAGCCGCGCTCGACAAGGCCGGCGGCGTCGTCAGCCGCGCGGCCCAGACCCTGGGCCTGTCGCGGCAGGCTTTGTATCGCCGCATGGAACGCTACGGCCTGGCCCAGGCGTGATAGCCGCAGGAGCGGCAGCAAACACCTGTGGGAGCGCACCCTGTGCGCGACAGCCTTTCGCGAAAACC